>JBJSYU010000395.1:0-11640 GCA_046089945.1 Candidatus Methylumidiphilus sp. | reverse complement strand
GCCTTGTGGGTTTTGCTTTGGCAATAGGGGTTTAGGGGGGCGACTTATAGTAACTGATGTTGCGTAGGAATCGGCGGGGCGGGTGTGGCGGCGGCGTTTATGGAGAATGACTTTTCGCTGGTCTCCAAGCTCCGCTCTCATCGTTATACACAAATCGGCTCGTAAAGCAGCAGAAGAACCCCGGAGGGGTTCAAGCCATTAGCCGGGGGTTGAGCGCCAGCGACACCCCCGGATGGCAGGCACCTAGCCCACGACCCCGGAGGGGTCGCAGTCTTGCTTGATTGCCCGGATTGCTGCGACCCCTCCGGGGTCGTGCGGCTTTTTCCGCATCGTCCGGGGGTGTCGCTTCGCTCAACCCCCGGCTAATCGCTGGCAACCCTCCGGGTTGCAAAGAACCAGTATCCACGCACTTGTGTATGACGATGAGAGCGGAGCTTGGGAACGAGCAAAGCCGGGATGCCGGCGCTACGGTTGGGTCGCTATGCATGGCGGCGGTCAGGCGGTATCATGCCGCGCATTTTCCGCCATCCCTTCGAGCCTGCCCTTGCCTGCATCCCCCGCTTCCGCCGCGCCGCTGGCCGCCATCGGCTTGGAATGTGTCCGTGGCGACAATCTGCTGTTCACCGGCCTGAACTTTGCGTTGCGCGAATGCCAATTGATGCAAATCGAAGGCGCCAACGGCAGCGGCAAAACCAGCCTGCTGCGCATTCTGGCCGGCTTGAGCCTGGCCAGCGAGGGCGAGGTGCGCTGGGAGGGCGTGGACATCCTCAAGCAGCGGCCGGTGTATTTTGCGCAAATGGCTTATCTGGGCCATGCGCTGGGCGTGAAGGCGGATTTGTCGCCGGTGGAAAACCTGCGCATCGGCTTGGCCTTGGCGGGCTTGCCGTTTGTCGCCGCCGATGTCGGCCGGGCTTTGGCGCAGGTGGGCTTGGCCGGCCGGGAGGATTTGCCGGCCCGCTCGCTGTCGGCCGGGCAGAAGCAGCGCGTGGCTTTGGCGCGGCTGTTGGTCTGCCCGGCGAAGCTGTGGATTATGGATGAGCCGTTCACCGCGCTGGACGTGTCCGGCGTTGGTTTAGTGCGCAGCCTGTTGGAGGCGCATTTGCGCCAAGGCGGCATGGCGGTGATGACTTCGCACCATGTCGTGGACGTGCAGGCGGATACGGTGCGGGTGAATTTGTCCGAGGATGATTGAATTAAGCGGTTTGCCCCTGCCGCTTGCAATAGGGGTTTTGTGTGTGAGGAGAACCGTCATGAAACGTCAAGAAAACCTGTATTGCTTTCGAGGCCACGAGTAAGCGCAAAAAAGGATTCCCTTCCGAAACCCGCGTCAAGAAAGGCCAGCGGGTGGTGCATGGGGATAAGGAACTGCTGGAGAAACTCGGTCGCAACGACCCTTGCCCCTGCGGCTCTGGGAGGTTGTTTCAAAAAATGCTGCCTGTCTTCGGGCTGCTTTTGAGGGGGTTAACCGGCATGAGTATTCGCGTTAGTTAGTAGAAGTCCCCTCCCCCCGCGAGGGGGAGGGAGCATAACCATCTTCAACCCCACAAATCCGCCAAACTAAAACCCACCGCGTCAAACGGCGGCAATTGCACGATGTCGTCGTCTTTCAATATAGCCAGCAACAACCAGCGGCCTTCCTGCAAGGCATACCCTTCCAAAGTCCGCGTCAGCGGATCGACCAGCCAAACATGGGCGACGCCATAACGGGCATACAGCGGCATTTTTGTGGCGCGGTCGGTTTTCGCTGTCGTCGGCGAGAGGATTTCGCACAGCCAATCCGGGACGATTTCAAAACGATGGCCGTCAGGCACGGACGGCATCCGCTCGCGCCGCCAGCCGGCCAAATCCGGTACGGCGACTTCGCTGTCGCGGATAAAGTGGATTTCCGGCTCTTGCAAAATCCACCAGCCGCCGGGGCCACCCCGGCCAAAATTGAACGGCGCGCCCAAATCGATGTTCAGGCTGCTGGCCGCCCAGCCGTGGCGACCAGACGGCCGGGGCTGGGCATAAAGCTGGCCGTTGAGGATTTCCCCGGTGAGATGTTCGGGCAAATCCAGCAGTTGCTGGTAAAGCGCAGGTTTGATGACGGCGTTCATGGCGGCTCCGGGTCGATTTCCCCAAGGATTATAAGCCGGCATCGGCTAAAATAGCCCGCTTGCACCCACCCCGGCCTATCTTCAATGTTCCTTGCCTTTTTCGCCTTGCTCAAGCGCGACTTGTTGCTGGCCTTCCGCCATCGCGGCGAGTTGGCCAACCCCTTGCTGTTTTTCCTGATGATCGTGACGCTGTATCCGTTGGGCGTCAGCCCGGAGGTGGATGTGCTGCGCAAAATCGCCCCCGGCGTGATTTGGATCGCGGCCTTGCTGGCGGCGTTGTTTTCGCTGGAAAACCTGTTCCGCTCGGATTTTGAGGACGGCGCTCTGGAGCAAATGCTGCTCAGCGCCCAGCCTTTGTCGCTCTTGGTGCTGGCGAAAGTGTTGGCGCATTGGCTGGTCAGCGGTGTACCGATGTTGCTGTTGGCCCCGTTGCTCGGCCTGTTGCTGGCGATGCCGCCGGCCGCCATCGCCGCGTTGGAACTGACCTTGCTGATCGGCACGCCCTTGCTCAGTCTGGTCGGCGCCATCGGCGTGGCGCTGACCGTGGGCCTTCGGCGCGGCGGCGTGTTGTTGACCTTGCTGGTCATGCCTTTGTACATTCCGGTGCTGATTTTCGCCACCAACGCCGTGACAGCGGCGGCGGCGGGCATGCCCATCGCCGGGCAGATTTACTTTCTGGCGTCGTTGCTGGTGTTGGCTTTGACGCTGGCACCGTTGGCTATCGCCGCCGCCCTTAGAATTAGCGTGAGTTGAATAATCCCATGTGGCTGTTTATCCATAAGTTGGCGTCCCCTAAATATTTCTATGACATTTCCGGCAAGCTCATTCCGTGGCTGGCTTGGCTGACGGGTTTGACGATACTCGCCGGATTATATTACGGCCTGTTGCAAGCCCCCGCCGATTACCAACAGGGCGAAAGTTACCGCATCATGTTCATCCATGTCCCGGCGGCGTGGATGTCGATGTTTATCTATATGTTGATGGCGGTGTGGAGCGGCGTCAATTTGATATGGAATATCAAGCTGGCCGATGTGATGGCCGGCAGTTCGGCGGCGCTGGGCGCGTCGTTCACTTTATTGGCCTTGGTGACTGGCTCGCTATGGGGCAAGCCGATGTGGGGGGCGTGGTGGGTATGGGACGCCCGCTTGACATCGGAACTTATCCTGTTGTTTTTGTATTTGGGTTATATCGCGCTGGTGTCGGCGATTGAAGACCGCCGCACCGCCGCCCGCGCCGGCGGGGTATTGATCTTGGTCGGCGTGGTCAATATCCCGATTATCCATTATTCGGTGGAATGGTGGAACACCTTACACCAAGGCCCGACGGTCACCAAATTCGACAAACCCTCGATCCATTTGAGCATGCTGATTCCGTTGCTGATTATGGCGGTGGGCTTTAAGCTGTATTATCTGACGGTCGTGCTGATACGCGCCCGTGTCGAAGTGCTGGATCGGGAACGGCGCAGCGCTTGGGTGCGCGAGCTGCTGGGGCTGCCGGCGGCGCGTTGAGCCGGCCGCTTAACGCCGCAACTGCCGTTCCAACAACACCACCGGATGCAACACGCAAACAGCCGCCAAACCGGCGCGTTTCAACCCGGCCCGCAGGTGCATCGCGCAGCCTACATTTGAGGTCAGCAGATAATCCGGCGGGCGGGCGGCGGCGATTTGCACAATGTCGCCGCGCAGGGCTTGCGCCATGTCCGGGTGATCCAGCCAATACGTCCCCGCCGCGCCGCAACAATTGATCGTCTGCGGCAATTCGGCAACATCCAACCCCGGTATCCGTTTAAGCAACGCCGCCACCGCCCGCGCAGATTTCAACACATTACGCAGCGAACACGGCGCATGCAACAAGGCTCTGGCCGACAGCGGCGCCAATTCCGCATCCTCAGGCCAACAGTGGCCGGCCAGAAAATGGCTGATATCTTGAATGTTCAGCGCGGTTGCGGCGTTGGGGTATTCCTTCAACACCGCGCCGCAGCCGCTGGCTATCGTCAACACCGCGTCAAACTCCGCGCCGCCGAACGCTTGGCTGTTGCGGCTTTGCATCTGCCGGGCTTGCGCCGATTGGCCATGGTGCAAGGCCATCGCCCCGCAACAGCCTTGCGCTTTCGGAACCGTGACGCGGACGCCGAGCCGGTTCAGCAGGCGGATTGCGGCGGTGATGGTTTCGGCGTCGGCCAACTCCGCCGTGCAGCCCAAAAACAAAGCGACATGCGCGGTTTCCCGGCCCTGCGCCGGATGGACGCCCGGCCACGGCGCGTGGCGGAAAGCCTGCGGCAACCCCGCCGCGCTGTCGCCTAAGCCCAGCGCGTCGAACAAGCCAGACTGCGCCAAAGCCCCGCGCAACGGCGCAGTCCAGCGTTGCAGCCTGGGGCTTTGCAAGGTGTAGGCGATAGCCTGCGCTTGCACTTGCGCGGCGAACGGCGGGCGGTTTGCGGGTGCGGTGGCGGCGCGGAACTCGTCCACGATCTGCCCATACGGCACATTCGCCGGGCAGGCGGCTTCGCAGGCGCGGCACAACAGGCAATTGTCCACATGGGCAAGCAGCTTAGGCGTCGCCTGCAACTGCCCGTTGGCCCAAGCCTGGATCAAACTCAAACGCCCACGCGGCGATTCGCTTTCATCTTGGGTTTTGCCATAGGTCGGGCAATGCGGCAGGCACAAGCCGCATTTGACGCACAGGTCGGTGGCGGCGGCAAAATCGATGCTCACGCGATGGTTTGCCTTTTGGGCAGGGTGGTTTTCAAATAATCCTCGGTTGCCTCGAATATCGGGTCGGCGTGGTTGAATTTCCGCATCAATGGAATAACCTTGGTGCGCACACCCATGCCACGGGCATCGACATAGCCATAATCGCGCAGGATTTCCATAATAAGCGTATTTCTGGGCGAGCGCTGGCCGGCGATCATTTTCTCGATGGTCATGGAGTTTTGCATTTTGCCGGGACTAATTATTTCCAGTCGATTCGAATAAATTGAAACCTCAATATCAACAGACCGAGTCCAGTCTCTGTGTACAAGAGCATTGACAACAGATTCTCTGATGGCTTCCCAAGGATAAAACCATGTTTTCTCCCTTCTCATATCAGCATCAATAGATGAAGCCTCCAACGAAATAAATGGGGCAACAATATCGCTAAATTTTTCAATTAGCCCACCGTCAGCTAATTCCTTTTGGTCGTTCTCATTGACGATCCAACGCCCAACTAAAGGGCCATCTAATATAACATCCAATTGTGCCTGATACTCTTTATCTGCCCCCGCAAATGCCATTACTCGCAAACCTGATTGGCCAAAAAAGCGACGGGGATTTATCCCAAAACATATTAAGCCTACCACTGAACAAACGGTGTTTCCCATTCCGTCTATCGCCATTAGACCAAGCCCTAAAAGGCGTTTTTGCCATTCTGGGTTTGATTGGGGTACATCTGGGTCTTTGAAGATCTTTGATAAGTAATAGCGCAATCGTTCTAAATCAAGGTTTGCTAGTGAACTCCCGGCAACAGGCAGTACTTCAACATGAAGCAATCCACCACTTTCAAAAAGTCGCAGTTGTTGCTCCCTTGATGCAATTTCTGAACGATCTCCCATGCGGATATAAATATCCTCCCGATTATTGTGCTTTAGCATGTAGGGCTTTGAAATACCCGGCGCAACGGTAACAATCGCTACTCGGTGTTCATCGTCAATTTTTATTTCTTCATAAAAAGGAATGATTTGCGGAAATATTTTATCACGAAACACATTGAGAACCCATTCTTGGGTATTTTTTTGGTGAAGGCCGGATATTGTTCCATTATCCTCTACACCAAGGATGACTCGACCGCCCTGAAAATTCGCTAGGGCAACTACTTCCTTTGCCAATTGTTCAGGGCGAATATCATCACGCTTAAATTCAACCCCGGAATTTTCGCCGTTGGCAATGATTTCCAGCAATTCAGTTTTTAACATGAATATTCCTCAATAGCCATATTTGGCTTTACGCTGGTTGAAAGCCGTTTTGCCGCCCTCAAGAATTTCAGCCGCCTTATTCCGTACCTGTGGCACATCAATCGCACCTTGTGACCCGGTGGGCATGTGCGCCTGACCGTCGTGTGCTTCAAACACGCCGATCCATTCAGCATCACCAAACACGGGAATATTGGCATTATGAGTTGCGAATAAGAACTGGCGGGCCGTTTTCGCCGACCTTAATTCGTCCACGATGCGGTCAGCAATAAAGGCGTTGTCAAGATTATCCTCTGGCTGATCCATGAGTAGCGGATCACGGTTCTGCAGAAGCAATAGATGCAGAATTGCCGTGCATTGCTGGCCGGTTGATAGTTTATCCAGCGACCTGAAATTTTCCTGTCCTTGGTGGGCTGTATTCAATTCAATATTAATCAAATCCGGCAGCTCCAATTCTTCCAGTTGCAGGACTTGATCGGTGCTAAGGCGTATAAAAGCGTCGGCTACAGTGGGAGTCACGCCCCAACCGGTGTTTCGCAACGCATCCGCGCCCTGCCGTATCAGTTCGGCCAGTCTAACAGGCGAGAAGTCGCCAGCCTCCCGTATCCAGGCAAGCCTCGCCTCACCGACATTTTCCAACTTGCACCCTGACAAGAATTGGAGTATCGGGGTGCAATCAGCCTCCGGTTTGACAGCCAGTCTTAGTTTCCCAGTAAGCCGTTTGTTTAAATGCTTTAGTGAGCGTTCAAATAACGCGGATCGTTCCGCCCTGAGGGACGACAATTCGTCAAGAATAGCTTGGCGTTGCTGCTTGAGTTCGACCACAAGCTTTCTGCGAGTCTCGATCTGCGTTTGCTTAGGCCGAATCCGCTCAATCTCTCGCAATAGACCCTGAAACTCGATACCGATCTCCTTACCGCTCTTACCTTCAAGCGCGGGCAGTTCCTTGAAGGTCTTCTCTAGCGCCGTTTCTTCCTGTTGTATGCCTGCACCCATTTCTTTGGCAAAAGATGCAATTTCAGTTTTCGCAAAGGCATATTTTTCTACCCATTGATCTAGCAAAGCTTCAGCCTCCTTGCTGAGTGCATCCAACGCCGTCCGCAGCTTGCGCAAGCTTATGGCATGGGGAAGATGTCCGATGGCGGAATCGCTAAGGAATACCGTATCTGGCAGACTATCACGCACAACCTGAAAAGCCTTGTCGAGGTTTTGGCTTTCTTCCTCTGCTGCCCGTTTTTGTAGCCGCTTTTCTGCCTCAAGCAGTGGCACGGTTTTCAGCTTTTGTTCCAACCCTAAGGTTTTAAATTGCCCCAACTGCTCTGCAAGTTTTGGCAGTCGTGCCACTTCGTCTTCAATCGACGCGACATTGGCCTGTGCTTCAATCAACTTTTTTCTATTCTCTGCCAGCTTGGTTAAGGTTTCTTGGATATGCTTTTCGCCATTTTCTTTTTCCGGCCCCAAAAATCTTGTCAGCAATTGGCGCTGGCTGGCTTTATCTTGGGCAATCTCATAAATCTCATTTTGTCCATAGATTTCAATTTCGGGTAACAAGTCTAATGGCGTGAAGGTAGACAAATTGCCACTCTCGTCTTTCACGCTGGCGCTTTCGCCATAGCGTCTGGCGACCGTAAAGCATTTGCCATTCATGCGAGATGAGCGAATCACAATCTCTATCCGTGCTTTAGATTTTCCCAGATTCTCTTTGATAATTTCGTCGTGTTGCTTTTGTGCATTTTTACCAATGGGTTTCAGCTGCAGGCAATAGCGAATGCATTCCAGTAACGTAGATTTTCCAGTTCCCCGCCCGCCAATGACGGCATTCAGATGCTCGGAAAACTCAATATGCACTTCATCCAAGTAGCCGCCAGTGACTTTCAGACTCTCGATGCGAGAGTAATGCTTTTCCGATACATCACTATTCAAACGCACACGGGATTCGGGGTCTTGAAACGCCAGCTTGAACGCATCAAAGCTTGGCCGAGTCATTTTAATCAGGCAGGAGGCTTTTTGATCCGCAAGGGTTTCTGGGTTTTCCACATCCTTAGCATTGATGATAGCAATTGACTGTTCTCGGTTGTATCCTGGCGTCTTGTTTGTCAGTATTTGATGATAGCGATATCCTGCGTCATTTTTTAATTCCTCCAGCGTACCTGGTATTTGGGCGGCTTTGAGCAATGAATTTTGCCAAACATGGTTAAGCTTTCTATAAAGGACGCCATTGTCATCTGTGCAATGCGCGGCAAAAGCAAAGCCATTGAGGTCGTCTTCAACTTTTTTCAGCAACTGTTCCGCACTGAGACGGGATGGACGGACTCCATCTTCAGGATCAAGCAATTCAAGGCATCCCAGATATCGGTTTAATTTTGCAACCGTTGTGTCTTCCGGGAACAAACATACAAAATGAGCCTTTTCACTCGATGCAATCTCAAACCCAGGAAACACTAAAATGCCATGCTCATTCATGATGGTGCGGATAGCATCCACACCATCGACATTGCCATGATGTGCTAGTCCGATCACCTTGATATCGTTTTCTTTGGCGATCTGCACCAGCTTCTGGTTATATTGCTCATCGGCCATGCCATGGTCGGCACCGTTTCCGCGATAAGCAATATAACTCGCTGGGTTTACTTGCAATGCACATTTCCAAAACTTGGCTTTGGTGTATTGCTCAGCCATAAAAAAATACCTCAGACAGTGGGATTTATATCATACCCGATACTGCGTACAGCGCCGGGTATGCAAATAACCGTTATGCGGCAGCTTCAATGCCTAAAATGCCGCATCCCAGTAAACACCATGGCAATGCCATGTTCGTCGGCGGCCGCGATGACCTCGGCATCGCGCACCGAGCCGCCCGGCTGGATCAGCGCGGTGACGCCGACGGCGGCGGCGGAGTCCAGCCCGTCGCGGAACGGCAGGAAGGCGTCGGAGGCGAGCGCCGCGCCTTTGAGTTCCAAGCCTTCGTCGGCGGCTTTGATGGCGGCGATGCGGGCGGAGTAGACGCGGCTCATTTGGCCGGCGCCGATGCCGACGGTCTGGCCGTTTTTGCAGTAGACCATGGCGTTGGATTTGACGAATTTGACGGCTTTCCAGGCGAACAGCAGGTCGGCGATTTCCTGTTCGGTCGGGGCGCGTTGGGTGACGATGCGCAGGCCGTCGCGGTCGATGCGGCCGTCGTCGCGGTCTTGGATCAGCAGCCCGCCGCCGACGCGCTTGAAATCCCAGCCCGGCGCGGCGTGGGCCGGCCACTGCCCGGCGTCCAGCACACGGATGTTTTGCTTGGCGGCCAGAATCGGCCGCGCGTCGTCGTGGATGCCGGGGGCGATGATGACTTCGACGAACTGGCGGTCGATGATGGCCTGGGCGGTTGCGGCTTCCAGCGGGCCGTTGAAGCTGATGATGCCGCCGAACGCGGAGGTCGGGTCGCAGACATAGGCGCGGTCGTAGGCTTGCAATTGCGTCGCCGCCTGGGCGATGCCGCAGGGGTTGGCGTGCTTGACGATGACGCAGGTGGGCAGTTCGCTGAAGCTTTTCACGCATTCCAGCGCGGCGTCGGCGTCGGCGATGTTGTTGTAGGACAGTTCCTTGCCTTGGATTTGTTTGGCTTTGGCGATGCTGCCTGCGGGTGCGTCGCGCTCGACATAAAACGCCGCTTGCTGGTGCGGGTTTTCGCCGTAGCGCATGGACTGGGCGCGGCTGTAGCGCAGCAGCACGGTTTCTGGGAAGGCTTCGGCGGCGTCTACGCGCTGGCCTAGGTATTCGGCGACGGCGGCGTCGTATTGTGAGGTGTGGGCGAAGCTTTTCGCGGCCAGCTTAAAGCGGGTGGCGTCGGACAAGCCGCCTTCCGCCTGCAATTCGGCGATGACGGCGGCATAGTCCGCCGCATCGACGACGACGCCGACGGCGTTGTGGTTCTTGGCGGCGGCGCGGATCAGGGCCGGCCCGCCGATGTCGATGTTTTCAATCGCGGTTTCCAGGTCGCAATCAGGCTTGGCGACGGTGGCCTCAAAAGGGTAGAGGTTGACGACGACCAAGTCTATCGGGCTGATGCCGTGCTGCGCCATCACGCCCTCGTCCAGCCCGCGCCGACCCAAGATGCCGCCGTGGATTTTCGGATGCAGGGTTTTGACGCGGCCGTCCATCATTTCCGGGAAGCCGGTGTAGTCCGACACTTCGATGGCCGGGATGCCGTTGGCGGTCAATAGTTTGGCGGTGCCGCCGGACGACAGGATTTCGATGCCCAGTGCCGACAGGGCGCGGGCGAAATCGGCGACGCCGGTTTTGTCGGAAACGCTGATCAGGGCGCGGGTGACTTTATTGCTCATGGATGGCTTGGCAAGGGAGGTTTAAAGGAAAAAGGAGGGAAGCGGGCCTTAAGGCGGCGGCAATCAGTGCAGCCCCAGGGCAGCCATTTTTTTACGCAAGGTGCTGCGGCTTAGGCCCAGCATTTGCGCGGCTTTGCTTTGGTTGTGGCCGCATTGCTCCAGCACGGCCTGGATCAATGGGCGTTCGATCTCGCTCAGCACCATGGCGTAGAGGTTGCTGACTTTGTCGCCATTGAGGCGGGCCAGGTAGTCGGTCACCGCCAGGCGCACATGGTCGCAGAGCAGCAAGGGCTGTTCCGCCGCGGCCTCGGCGCCGCAGCCGTTGGGAGGTTCCATGTCGTCCACTATCATCAAGACACCTTAAAAGCTGGTTTGAACGGATTCTCCCTATAAAGGGAGGTTGACGGAATCAAAAAGGGTTTCTGCCAAACGGCGCTGCCCTGCGGCGGTGTCCGCCGCAAAAATGGATGGCAACCGCGCGGCGGCGTCCTGCCCGCATTGCCTGGCATACCAACCGATGTGCTTGCGGGCAATGCGCACCCCGGCGTGTTCGCCATAAAAGTCATACAAGCCGGCCAAGTGTTCGTTCAGCAGGGCTTGCCGTTCTTGGCCGTCCGGGGCGGGCCGCTCAGCGCCGTTTTCCAAATGGCTTTGGATTTGCGCGAACAGCCAAGGCCGGCCCAAGGCGGCGCGGCCAATCATCAGCGCGTCGGCGCCGGTTTGCCGCAACACCGTCTGCGCCTTGGCCGGCGAGTCGATGTCGCCGTTGGCGATGATCGGGATGCCGACCGCCGCCTTGACCGCCGCGATGGTGGCATATTCGGCCTGCCCGCCAAAGCCGCAGGCGCGGCTGCGCCCATGCACCGCCAAGGCTTGGATGCCAGCGTCTTCGGCGATTTTCGCCACGGCCACGGCGTTGCGGCTGTACAAGTCCCAGCCGGTGCGGATTTTCAAAGTCACCGGCACCTCCACCGCGCCGACGACCGCCGCCAAAATGCGCGCGACCAGCGCCTCGTCGCGCAGCAGCGCGGAGCCGGCGGCGACGTTGCAGACCTTCTTCGCGGGGCAGCCCATGTTGATGTCGATGATCTGCGCCCCGCGATCGACGTTCAGCTTCGCCGCTTCCGCCATGTCGGCGGGTTCGTTGCCGAGAATCTGCACCGAGCGCTGGCCGGTTTCGCCACTGTGGTCCGTGCGCAGCAGGTTTTTCCGGTCATGTTTCAGGGCCGGATTGGCCGAGACCATCTCGCACACCGCCAGGGCCGCG
>JBJSYU010000394.1:0-21385 GCA_046089945.1 Candidatus Methylumidiphilus sp. | reverse complement strand
TTGCCGGAGCAGGCGCCGTCGGTAAGCGTGACTTTCGCAAACGGGATGTAGTTGACGGTGCTCAGTTCCTCGACGGTCGCGCCGGTTCCCTTCACCACCACGCGGCAAACGACGGAATCGTCTTTTTCGTTCTCGCCCTCGGCCAAGCCGGCCGCTCCGGGGGCGGCCACCAAAATGGTGTTGCCTTCGTCGGTGTTGGGGTTGTAGACGGTGACTTTCTGGCCGATATTGACTGCCACGACCTGGGCCGGCTTCTCGCCGCTTTCACCGCCGCCTTTAACCACCAAAAACAGCACTAAGGCGACCGCGAACGCGGCAATCCCTAGGGCTTTTGGATTGGATTTCAGGTTTTCGACTAGGCCCGCGGCGGCGGGGGTGTCTTTTGGATTCTCGCTGGACATTTTTCTTCTACCTCTTTATTGGATGTATTGCTCCCCCTAGGCTTCATCACCCACGCGCAGGAGTCTAAAGAACGTTATCACGTTGTCGGTTCGATGCAAACCGGAAACTGCAAGCGCCGACGCCGCATTTTTTGATGGCGCCCACAGGATTGCGCGCCATGGGCTTTTGTTGGCGCCGTTGCTGTCAAACTGCGACAGAACCCGCGTTAGTAGGACGGGACGCGCAATAGTTCCCGCAAGGCATTAACCAGCCCGCCCGCCTGTCGGGCATCCACGACAGGCTTTGCGGTTTCCTGCCGATTTTGCAAGCAGGCAATCACCTTTGCGGGCGGATTAGGTTAGAATGCGCCATCCGAAGGCATCTTTGTCCAACCGCATTGACCGACCGCTTTGATCCCGCTGATTCTCTTCGCCTTGCTGTTGTTGGCCGTGTTGTTCGGCCTGCGCGAACTGCTGCGGGCCCGCTCGCCGGACAATGCCATCAAGCCGCGCAAGCCGCTGATCTGGCTGGGGGCGTTGGCGCTGGCGGTGTTGACCGCCCGGCAAGGCTGGCTGGCCCCGCTGTTGGCCACGCTGGGCATCGCCGCCGTCCGGCTGGCGCCGCTGCTGCCCTTGGCGGCGCGCCTGTTTGGTGGCGCGGCCAAGGCCCAAGCGGGCGCGGCGCCGCCGCCGACGGGCGGCGGCATGAGCCAGCAGGAGGCTTACGAAATTTTGGGGTTGTCGCCCGGCGCCACACGGGACGAAATCATCGCAGCCCACCGTAGGCTGATGCAAAAACTGCATCCCGACCGCGGCGGCTCGGACTATCTGGCCGGCAAAATCAACCTGGCCCGCAAAACGCTTCTCGCCCATTGAGCCATTTCCGACACTACCCCCATGACCAGCCAGGAAAACCGCATGTCTGGAAAATCCACAGAAGAAGCCAAAGTCTTCGCCGAAGACGAGCTTTATGAAGAGGCTGCGCCGTTCATAGCCGAATTGGAGGCGGAGGAAGAATTGATTGAAGTGGTGGCCTTGGACGCCGAGGAAGAGCCGGAATCTGACTTGGAAAGCTTTGACGACAGCGGCGATTTGCAGCTCGACGCCGCCCGGCTGTATTTGAAGGCGACGCGCCAGTCGAAGCTGCTGACCGCCGACGAGGAAAAGCATTATGGCCGGCTGATCCAGCAGGGCGACGAGGCCGCCCGCAAGAAAATGATCGAGAGCAACCTCCGGTTGGTCGTGAAGATATCCAGGCGTTACCTGAACCGCGGCCTGCCGCAGTTGGACTTGATCGAGGAGGGCAATCTGGGGCTGATCCGCGCTGTGGAAAAGTTCAAGCCCGACTTGGGCTTCCGCTTTTCCACCTATGCCACGTGGTGGATTCGGCAGACCATCGAGCGGGCGATCATGAACCAGACCCGCACCATCCGCCTGCCGATCCATGTGCTGAAAGAGATGAACGTCTATTTGAAGGCGTTCCGCCATCTGGCGCACACGCTGGACCACGAGCCTACCGCGCTGGATGTCGCCAAACATTTGAACAAGCCGCTGAACACCGTCGAGCGCATGCTGAAACTGGGCGAGCGGGCGGTGTCCATGGACGTGCCGCTCAAGGCCGATTCCGACAAGACCCTGCTCGATTCCATCGCCGACGAGGATCACCCCACGCTGCCGGAAACCATGCAGCAGGAATGCATGCACCGCCACCTCGACACCTGGCTGGCGCGCTTGAGCGACAAGCAGCGCGAAGTGATTTGCCGCCGCTTTGGCCTGCGCGGCTTCGAGCCGGCATCATTGGAAGAATCCTCCAAGGCCATGGGCCTGACCCGCGAGCGCGTCCGCCAAATCCAAATCGAATCCCTGGCGCTGTTGCGGGAAATGATCGAAACGGAAGGGCTGTCCGTCGATGCGATTTTTCTTTAGGCAGCAGGCTGCAAGCCACCCCAAAATCTAAAAACAAGGAGAACCGCTGCCTATGTCTGAAAAAATCTACGGCGTCAACGCCGACATCGCCGCCGCCGCCCACATCGACGCGGCCGGCTACCGGGAACTGTACGCGCAGTCCATCGCCGACCCGCAAGCGTTCTGGGCGGCGCAGGCTGGCCGCTTTGTCGATTGGGCCAAGCCTTGGAGCAACGTTTGCCGCCATGACTTCGCCACTGGCTCGATAGCCTGGTTTGAAGGGGCGGAACTGAACGTCAGCCACAACTGCCTAGACCGCCATCTGGACACCCGAGGCGAACAAACCGCCATCATCTGGGAAGGCGACGAGCCGGGCGAGTCGAAAACGCTGACTTACCGCGAACTGCACCGGCGGGTGTGCCGCTTCGCCAACGTCCTGTTGGCCGAAGGCGTGCGCAAAGGCGACCGCGTCTGCATCTACCTGCCGATGATCCCCGAAGCCGCCGTCGCCATGCTGGCCTGCGCCCGCATCGGCGCGATCCATTCCATCGTCTTCGGCGGCTTTTCGGCGGAAGCGCTGAAAGACCGCATCTTAGATTCCGACTGCCGCGTCGTCATCACCGCCGACGGCGGCCGGCGTGGCGGCAAATCCATCGCCTTAAAAGCCAATGTGGACGAGGCATTGAGCCATTGCCCGGCCGTGCGGACGGTGTTTGTCGGGCGCCACACCGGCTTGGACATCGGCTGGGCCGCAGGCCGCGACCGCTGGTGGCACGAGGCCGACGCCGGCGTCGCCGACGACTGCCCGGCGTTGCCTATGGGCGCGGAAGACCCACTGTTCATCCTCTACACCTCAGGCTCCACCGGCAAGCCCAAGGCGCTGCTGCACACCAGCGGCGGCTATCTGCTGTATGCGGCGATGACCCACCGCTATGTCTTCGACTATCACGACGGCGACATTTATTGGTGCACCGCCGATGTCGGCTGGGTGACGGGGCATTCCTATGTCCTCTACGGCCCGCTGTGCAACGGCGCGACGACGCTGATGTTCGAGGGCATCCCGACCTACCCGCAGGCCGACCGCTTTTGGCAGGTTGTGGACAAGCACCACGTCAACATTTTCTACACCGCCCCCACCGCCATCCGCATGCTGATGGGCCTAGGCGACGAGCCGGTCAAGCGCGCCAGCCGCCGCAGCCTGCGCGTGCTGGGTTCGGTCGGCGAGCCGATCAACCCGGAAGCCTGGGAATGGTATTACCAAGTCGTCGGCGAATCGCGCTGCCCGGTGGTGGACACTTGGTGGCAAACCGAAACCGGCGGCATCATGATTACCCCGCTGCCCGGCGCGACCGCGCTCAAGCCCGGCTCGGCGACGCTGCCGTTCTTCGGCGTGGCGCCGGCCATCCTCGACGGCGCGGGCGAGGTGCTGGAAGGCGCGGCGGAAGGGGTATTGGCCTTGACGACTAGCTGGCCGGGGCAGGCGCGGACGGTCTATGGCGACCATCGCCGCTTTGTCGAAACTTACTTTTCCGCTTACCCTGGCAAATACTTCACCGGAGACGGCGCCAAACGCGACGCCGACGGGTATTACTGGATCACCGGCCGCGTCGATGACGTGCTGAATGTCGCCGGACATCGCATGGGCACTGCCGAAATCGAAAGCGCCCTGGTACTGCACGAAGCCGTCGCCGAAGCCGCCGTGGTGGGGTATCCGCACGACAAAAAAGGCCAAGGCATTTACGCTTATGTCACCTTAGTCGCCGGTGCGGAACCCACCGAGGCACTGCGGCATGCCCTGCTGCAACAAGTGCGCAAGGAAATCGGCCCCATCGCCACCCCGGATATCATCCAGTGGACGCCTTCCTTGCCAAAAACCCGTTCCGGCAAAATAATGCGCCGCATCCTGCGCAAAGTGGCCGCCAACGAACTCTCCAATTTGGGCGACATTTCCACCCTAGCCGACCCGTCTGTGGTCGAAGACATCATCGAGCATCGAGCGAACAAAAACTAAACCACCCTGGAGAATCCCATGAAACTCATCACAGCGATCATCAAGCCGTTTAAACTAGACGATGTGCGCGAAGCCCTTTCCGATATCGGCATCAGCGGCGTCACCGTCACCGAAGTCAAAGGGTTTGGCCGACAGAAAGGCCACACCGAACTTTATCGGGGTGCGGAGTATGTCGTAGACTTTTTGCCGAAAGTGAAAGTCGAAATCGCCGTCTCCGACAGCTTGGTTGACCGCGCCGTCGAGGCCATCATCAAAGCCGCCAACACCGGCAAAATCGGCGACGGCAAAATCTTCATTTCCAACTTGGAACAGATTATCCGCATCCGCACTGGCGAAACTGGCGAGCAGGCGATTTAAACCCAGCACTTGTGAGATGGCGACGGCGGCCGCATAGCTTTTTCGCAGACAACCTAAAGGTATGCAGATGGCGGAGAGCAACAACTTGCGCGACAGGACTTCCGGCGGCCATCTGACAGACGCAGACTATTTGGATGCCCATTTTGAGGCGATGCGGCCAGAATATGAGCAGATGTTGCATCAGGTCGGCATCGCGCCGGGATGGACGGTGTTCGATGCTGGATGCGGCGGTGGCAGCTACCTCCCCTTGCTTGCGGAACTGGTCGGGGCTTCAGGCCGCATTGTGGCCTCCGATGTGGCCGCCGAAAATGTGCGGCAGGTATCGCACAGAATCCAGAACCTGAAGTTCATCTGCCCCGTAGACGTGTGCGTGGCAAACGTGGTTGCGCTGCCTTTTGCTGACGCGAGCTTTGACGCGCTGTGGTGCGCGGCGGTGACACAGTATCTCAGCGACGCAGAAGTGCGGATGACGTTTCGTGAATTTAAGCGCGTGGTCAAGCCGGGCGGCTTGATTGCCATCAAGGAGGCCGACTTCACGGGATTCCAGTTTGGCCCTTTTTCGACCACCGCCATCTTGCGCTGCCTCACGGAAATGAGCGCAAGGGTGGGAACCGACGTTGTGCAGGGGTATGCCATCAATCCCCGAGGCACGGTACGCTCAACTGAGTTCGCGGCGATGTTACGCGCATTGGGACTGGAACGCATCGCCAGCCGCACAGTGCTGTGCGAACGCCGCCACCCCCTTACAAGCGCCGAACGGCGCTTTTGCCGATCTGTTTTTTCCTTGATGGGCGAGTTGAACCCGCATTTGAATTTGCCTGACACGGAGAAAGAACAATGGCGGGCGCTCAAGCATGTCGATAGCCCGCGGCACATTCTCCACAGCGAGGCGTTTTTCTACCGTGAACTGCACAATGTCACGATAGGACGCGTCCCAGCCTAGGCAGGGAAATCAGCGGGCAACAACCAGCGCAGCGGTTGCCCGCCTTAGCGGCCTGATAAATACCTGACGTTATTAAGTCGCAGCGCTCAGTGCAAATGGCTCAACGCCGCCGATTTGGCGTTCTTGCGTTCAGTTAAGCGGCGGAAGTTGGTCAGCGAACTCAGATGGAAGAATATCCACGCCAGTTCGCCGGTCTTGAACAGTTCTTGAATCTTGTCCGCCTCCAATTGCCGCAAGGCGTTTTCATCAATCACCCAAAGCCCGCTCAAGGTATAACTCTTGCCTTCCGGCGTGGTGGCCTGCACCTGGTTTTCCTTGAACAAACCCCAGTCTTGCAGCTTGCGGCAAAACGCCATGCTGCGCTGCGATTGCAGGTTATAATCGGTCAGAAATTCCAGCACTTGTTTCATATAGGCCGAAGGTTGCTTGCCGATGAACAAGGGTTCTCCAGTGTCGTTGCCCAGCCACGGGCAAGACTCGTCCACACACACCCAAGGCTGGCTGGGATTCTCGGCGTTTTCGCCCAACACGAAAGGATAGCGCCGCACAAACGCCGGAATGTAGCTGGCTTTCCAAGCGGCGTTTTCGTCCAGAAACAGATTTTCGCCATTTTCCAGCCCCAGTACCGCCACTGGGCTGAAAGTGTTTTCGCCTGCGCGGGAAAACACGATCGGGTATTCTTTGCCGGCCTCGGCAAACTCCACGCCGGTCAACGGCACGGAATTGGTTTTGGCGGCAAAGCTTTGGTCGGGGGCGGCGCCAATCTTTAATTCGCCATGGCGGTCAGGATGCAGTGTGCTGACTTGGCGGTAAAACAGCAATGACACATTTTCATTAGTGGGTTGGACATTCTCAGACATGGTTCCTCCAGTTTTTTAGGGGTTGATAAATCGTGTGTTGAAACTATTCGTCCCGGCGCACGGCAAAGCCATAGAACGCTTCGCCAGCAGCCGCGTCGGCGACTTGCAGGCTGTCCACCCTGGCCCAGCGCGGGCCGTGGCGGCACCATTCGATAAACGCGGCAATAGCCATTTCCTCGCCTTCGGCGAGTATTTCCACCCGCCCGTCGCTGGTATTGCGCACCCAGCCATTGAGGTTTAGATCAGATGCTTGTCTTTGCGCCGAGGCGCGGTAAGCAACGCCTTGCACTCTGCCGGATACCGAGATATGGACTCGCCTGTGCACGGTTCACCTGAACATCTAAACGGTCGGGCGGATAGCCCAGCAATAATGGATTTTGGGATTGCGCTCAAAGTCCGTCGGGACGGTTTTGGCGCTCATATCTTCCACGCTCAAGCCGGCCAACGCTTCACGATCCAGCTTGAATTTGCGGAAATTGGTGGAAAAAATCAATAACCCTGACGGATTCAGCAATTCGGCGGCTTTGCGCAGCAAAGCGACATGGTCGCGCTGCACGTCAAATGTGCTGTCCATGCGCTTGGAGTTGGAAAAAGTCGGCGGATCAACAAAGATCAAGTCAAACCCACCCCGGCCCCGGCCAAGTTCGGCGTCCAGCCAAGCCAGACAATCGCCTTGCACCAAACCGTGCTGATAGCCTTTAATGCCATTCAGTTCGAGATTGCGCCGCGCCCAGTCGATATAAGTATGGGACATGTCCACGCTGACGCTGGAACGTGCCCCGCCCACCGCCGCATGCACCGTGGCCGCGCCGGTATAGGCGAACAGATTCAGAAAATGCTTGTCCTTGGCGAGCTTTTGGATCATCAAGCGCGTCGGCCGGTGGTCAAGGAATAGGCCGGTGTCCAGATAATCCTCGAAATTGACCCAAAACTTGCAGCCGCCCTCCTCGACGATATGGAATTGTCCGGCTTCGGCTTGTTTTTCATACTGGGCGCTGCCTTTTTGGCGGCGGCGGATTTTGAGGTATACCTGCTGTTCGGGAATATCCAACACCTGCGGCATCACCGACAAGGCTTCGGCCAGCCGGGCTTCGGCTTTCTCCGGGTCGATACTCGTCGGCGCTTCATATTCTTGGACGTGCAGCCAAGTTTGCTCGCCGTGATACACGTCCACCGCCACGGCATATTCAGGCAAGTCGGCATCATACAGCCGGTAACAGGCGACGCCGTTTTGCCGTGCCCAGCGGCTGAGGTGTTTGAGGTTTTTGCGCAGGCGGTTGGCGAACATTTCCGCCCCCGGCGAGGTTTCCGGTCGTTGCGCCAGACTGTGGGCGCGGCGCATGAGTTGCCGCGATTTGCGCGCCTCCTCGGACAGCCCGGTCTCGTCCGCGTGCGGCGTGAAATAGCGCTCCGGTTCGACATCGAAGTTGAACAGCTTGCATTCGATGGCGCCATTGTACAGCGTGTAAAACTTGCGGGCGCGGATGCCAAGCTTGAAGGCCAGATCCGGGTTGCCGGTGAACACGCTGGCTTTCCAGCCCTGGAAATGGTTTTGCAGCAGCTTGCCCAAACCGCCGTACAAGCCGGCCAGTTGCTCGGCCTCGCCCATGCGTTCGCCATATGGCGGATTGACCACCAGCAAGCCATGGGCCAGACGCGGGCGGGCTTCCTCGGCCTCGCGGCGCGACACCTGCACCCGACCGCGCAAGCCGGCGCGGTCGATGTTGTCCAGCGCGGCATGGACGGCGTGGCGGTCAAGATCGTAGCCGCTGATCGGATTGGCTTCCCGGCGCAGGCCGGCCTCGCGGCGGGCCTGCGCCTCGCTCACGAGCGCGTCCCAAATGTCCGCCCGGTGGTTTTTCCAGCCTTGGAAGCCGTAGAAGTCGCGCCGCAGCCCCGGCGCCACGTCGGCTGCCATCCACGCCGCCTCGACCAGCAAGGTGCCTGAACCGCACATCGGATCGACCAATTCGCCGCCGGCTTGCGCCACCTGCGGCCAGCCGGCCCGCAGCAAAATCGCCGCCGCCAAGTTTTCTTTCAGCGGCGCGGTGCCGCCGTCCAGCCGGTAGCCGCGCTTGTGCAGGCTGTCGCCGGACAAGTCCAGGCTGACCTGGGCGATATCCTTGTCCAGATAGACGTTGACGCGGATGTCGGGCCGATCCAGCCGCACCGAGGGGCGGACGCCGCACAGTTCGCGGAATTGATCGACGATGGCGTCTTTGACTTTTTGCGCGCCGTATTGGGTGTGGGTGATTTGTGAGCGCGAGGCGGCGAAGTCCACCGCAATCGTGGAGTCCGGCGACAGGTGTTCCGCCCAATCGATGGCCAAGGCCCCGGCGTACAGCGCCTCCGGGGTCGGCGCGGGGAACGTCGCCAAGCGCAGCAGAATGCGGTTGGCCAGCCGCGACCACAGGCAGGCGCGGTAGGCGGCCTCCAAGTTGCCGGAAAACGCTGCGCCGGCGCGGGCGTCTTTGACATCGGCGAGACTTAAGCCGCGCAGCTCGTCGGCCAGCAGCAGTTCCAAACCCAGCGGGGCGGTGGCAAAAAATAGGTGGTTGTCCAAGAGGTTCCTGCGGATTTTAAGTGGGTGCGGGCGGTGGGCCGCTGTCGGCTGAATCAGCTTGCGAAAGCGCGGGAATTATACCCATACACGCCGACTTAAGCTCAAAGCCAGTAATAAAGCATGAACCACGAAAGACACGAAATGCACGAAAAGCCCAGTTTTCCTTTCGAGTGTTTCGTGCTTTTTGTGGTTTTGATTTTTTTGCTTATTGTCTGCACCATTGCAACTCAGTGGGTTGCGTTTTAAGTTGGTGCGTATGGGAGCATCAAGCCGCGCTCGGTTCAATAGAACAGCCAACCCGGCGGCACGAACCGATAGGGCTGCATCATCAGCGCGTTGGCGCGGCGCTGCCGCTCCAATTCCATTTGCTCTTGGCGAATCTGCCGCGCTTGCTGTTCCAAGTCGTCCTCAAGCTGGGCTTTGTCCTTGCCGTATTTCGCCTTGAGTTCGTTCAATTCGCGCTTTTGGTCGGGGGCTGCGAAGGTTTCCGGTGCTTTGCCGGTCAGGAAGGCGGCGCGATGGGCCAGCAAATCGTTGATGAAGCGCTGCTTGGCCTCCGCCGTAAACTCATACTCCGCGCCCACCCCGGTCGCCACGCCGCGCAAGCGGGCAATTTCCTTGTCGATCAGGCGCAGATGCTCGTCCTGCAAGGCTCGGCAATCAGCGGCGGACTTGGCGGTTTCGCCGCCGGTCTGGCGGAGTTTTTCGCCGACTATCGTGCCGACCACGCCCGGCGGCGGGCGGGAGCCGAAGCGGGTTTCGCCGTCCGCATCCGTCCATTGGTACAGCGTCGCCGCCTGCGCCAGCCCTGCGGCCAGCAACAGCCCCGTCAGCAAAACAAAGGTTTCTTTCATTGATGTACCTTGCCGGTCTGCCAGCCCCCTATCGCGGGGATGTTTGAATTAACTGTCTTCCGCCAACGCCAAATCGCGCAGCGTCAAGCCGCCGGCCGCCTCGCGGATGCCCGTGTCGCAGCGGCCCAGCACGGCATCCAGCCCAGGCTCGGCCAGCGCGTCCAGACTGAGCGGAAAATCGTCTTCGTGCGCGGAGCGGATGGCGTCCAACACTTCCAGCACCGTCAGCGTGGAAAAGTCGCGGGCCGGAATCACCCCGTCGGCGTCGCGACCGACCGCCATGATATAGCCCTTGCCGATAAAAACCGACACGATATCATCGACGCAGTCGTCCGGCACCTCCAGCCGCAGCGCCAGATCATGCGCAAGCCACGGCGGCTCGCCCCGGAAAAACCGCCGACCGACCAGCACCAAGGCCAGCAGCCCCAGGCGCTCGGCCACGCGCCCGCTCAAACGGGGCTGGCGGCTGCGCAAGGCCATGTAGCGCGGGTATTGGTGGAAAAACGTCACCTGTACGCCGAGCAACACCACCAGCCAGCTCATGTACAGCCAGACCATGAACAGCACCAGGATGGCAAACGTCGAATACACCGCATGGTATTGCGCCGAACCGGCCATGAACGAGGCAAACACCCAGCCTACCAGCTTCCACGCCATGCCCGCGATAGCGCCGCCAAACAGCGCCGAGCGCAGCTTCACCGGGGCGTCGGGGATCAGCTTATACAGGAACGCGAACGCCGCGATGATGAACAGATACGGCAGCGTAGACTGGAACACCGGCACAAACAGGCTGATGCCATCGTCCAGCCAAGGATGGTTGTTGACGCGGTGGAACAGCTCGCTCATGCCGCCAAACGCGGAAAACACCAGCAGCGGCCCGACCAGGATGAAGGTTAGGTAATCGCTGAAACGGCGCACCAAACTGCGGCTGAACTTCGCCTGCCGCCGCCAGATGTGGTTGACCGACTCCTCGATCTTGTCCAGCAGCGACACGCTGGTGTACAGCAAAGACAGCAGGCCGACCGAACCCAACACCCCCACGTCCAGCCGCCGCACCGAATCCAGCATGGTGGCGGCTATCGACGCCTTGTTCTCGCCCAAGGGATCAAGCAATTGCAACAGCAGCGGCTCGAGATAAGCGTCGGCGCCAAACGCCTTAAGCATCGCAAAGCTCACCGCCAACAGCGGAATCAGCGCCAGCAGGCTGGTGTAGACCAGGCTCATCGCCCGGTAATCCAAGCCGCCTTCTTTGATTTGGCGGAACACCGCGTAACCGGCGCGGAACAAATCCAAGGCCGGAGTTTGAACCCAATCCAGCAGTTTGGCGGCAAAGCGGGGGGAAATGTCCAGCGCGGCGTTCCTCGTTTTAAAAATACCCTGCGTAGCGCCGGCATCCTGCCGGCATTTACATTGGAGCGCCGGCATCTTGCCGGCCAAACGCTGCGAATGCCTCAAACATCGGCAAGGATGCCGCGCTACGTTGATTGGCAAGCGCCCAGCGCCAAGAAAAAATGGGCAAAAACCGTTTTTTCATCGCCCGCCCAGCGGAAAAGCCCGCACTTTGTTGACCCAAGTCAAAACGGCGCACGGCGCAATTCCCTATCATACAGCCCGGTTTAAGACATTTCTGCCCTGTCCGATTCTGGCGAAACGTTTTGAGCTTTGATTTTTTTGATCCTCTGGGATGGTGTTGCGGGTTGTCTCACGGCAACCCGCTTTTTTTTGCCCAGATGGTTTGGGGCTGCGCCATCATACCGAAACCGCCCTGACTACGCTTCCCCGGCATGTCTAGCCCCAGTCGGAATCATCGTTGCCGCTGTCATCGTCCAGCAGCGGGTCGGGATCGTTGCCGGCCAGAAAACTGCCCACATCGTCCGACTGCCCCCAGCCGCTGTTGTCGGCCAAAGCGTTGTCATCCGGCGAGCCGTAATAGTTGTTGATGATGGTCTGCTCGGCGACCGGCTCGCTGCCGCTATCGCCCCACAGCGACGACGATCCGCCGTGATGCCCGCCGAGCAAGCTTTCGATGCCTTGGAACAAAAAGCCCCCGGCGACCACGCCGGCCGCCGTCGTCGCCATGCTGCCCAAGAAACTGCCGACGCCGCCGCCCGCCGGGGCCGCAGCCGGCGCGGCGGCATTGGCGGCAAAACCTGCGCGTGGCATTTGATAGCTGCCCGCGCCGGGGACGCCCGCCGGATTGGCCCCGGCTTCAGGCGCCGCCGCCCACGGATTGCCGCCGCCCAAAAAGCTCCCGCGCCCGCCGCCCGGCGGCTGTTGCGCCTGGACTTGGCTCTGCAACTGCGCGATCTGCGCCTTTGCCGTGTTCAGCGCCTGCTCCAGCAGCAGCGCCCGCTGCACCAGCAAATACGCCGCGTCCGGCTGCTTGGCGATGGATTCGCGGATCAACGCCTCCGCCTCCGCGCTCTTGTCGCCGACGCGGGCATCGCCAAGTTGTTTTAAAAACTGGGATAAAAGTTCGCGCTCTTGTGGGTTCATCGCCGCTCTCGTGTGGTGGATTGTGGAAAACAGCCTTTAGCGTTGGGGCGGCAGCCCGCAAATTCAAGGGTGGGCTGTGCAGAAAATCCCCGCGCAAGGCTTGAACCTTGCTTATTCATTCACTATAATGCGTGGCTCTTTCGGGTCGTTAGCTCAGTCGGTAGAGCACCGCACTTTTAATGCGATGGTCCCGCGTTCGAGTCGCGGACGACCCACCAAACAAAACAAGCCTTGCGGGCAGCCGCAAGGCTTTTTTTATTGCCCGCCACAAGCCCCGGCTTGACCAGTGCGCCGGCCTTGGCCGATACTCAGACGCCATCCCGCCCGCCACCACACCCGCCGCCATGGGCAAAAAAGACATCATCTCCAAACGCATCCTGAAAATCCTGGTGCGCGACTTCGCCACCCATTTGTTCGGCCTGCCGGTCGTCGGCGTCGTGCTGCTGGACACGCAGACGCAGCGCGTGGAAGAGCGCCGCTCCGACCTGCTGGCGCAAGTGGCGCTGCCGGACGGGGAAACCTTTTTGCTGCACATCGAAATCCAGAACGACAACCAGAGCCATATGCCGGCGCGGATGCTGCGCTACCTCAGCGACATCATGCTGGCCCACCCCGGCCAGCCGGTGCGGCAATACCTGCTGTATATCGGCAAGAACCGCTTGACCATGGCGGACGGCGTGGACATGCCGGATTTCCAATACCGCTACCGCATGGTGGACATGCAGCAGGTGGACGGCGAAAGCTTCCTGCGCCAAGATTCCCCGGACGCTTGGGTCATGGCGATACTCTGCGACTTCAAAGGCCAACGGCCCCGCGAAGTCGTCCATACCATATTGACTCGGCTGTCGCGGCATTTTGGCGAAAACCCGAAGCGCTTGCGCGAATATGTGGACATGCTGGACATACTGGCCGGCAACCGCGACCTAAACATCGACATACTTGAGGAGTTGAAAATGCTGACCATCGACGTGGAAAAACTGGCGACTTACCAATTGGGTCGGGAGAGAGGCATAGAGGCCGGCGCCCATAAGCAAGCCTTGGCGACGGCAAAAAAGATGCTGGCCGCAGGGCTAACCGCTGACCAAGTGGCGGATTTTACCGGCCTGCCGCTGGCGGAGCTTGAGCCACTGCAAAGCGGCAAGCTGAACGGCTAATTGGCAAGGCTGAATTTGATGCCGGCGCAACGCGCTGTGCGGTCTACGCCGCATAACCCTTGCGCCGATGCCGGCCGCTTCCCCACATACCCCTTTTTTTAAGCCGAGCCATGCCATGGAAAACCGCAGCCTCGTCCTCGCCCTGCTGCTCAGCCTTGCCCTGCAACCCGCCTGGGCCGAGCGCAAGGCGCTTATCATCGGCAATGCCAACTACGCCGAACGGCGTCTGCAAAACGCCGGCAACGACGCCGACGACATCGCGGTGAAACTGACCGCCTTGGGTTTTCGCGTCACGCCCGTCAAAGACGCCGACAAGCGCGCGCTGAACGAGCAGTTGGAAAAATTCCGCGCCAGCCTCGCCGCCGAGGACGACGCGGTGATTTATTACGCCGGCCACGGGGCGCAGTCGCAAGGCGTCAATTACCTGATTCCGCTGCAAGCCACCATCCACCGCGACAAAGACCTGCAATACGAGGCGGTGGATTTGCAGCGGGTGCTGGATGCCCTCGACCCGGTGCAAACCGGCCTGAAACTGGTGATTCTCGACGCCTGCCGCAATAACCCTTACCCCGGCAGCGACCGCTCCGGCAGCCGGGGCTTGGCGCGGGTGGTCGAGGTGCCGAACCAGCCTTTGCTGTGGTTTGCCGCCGCCCCCGGCGAGGTGGCCGACGACGGCGCGGGCCGCAACGGCTTGTTCACCGGGCAACTGCTGAAATTCTTGGACAAACCCGGCTTGAAGGCCGAGGACGTGTTCAAACAAGTGACCCGCGCCGTGATCGCCGCCACCCAAGGCAAGTCGATAGAACAGCATCCCCAGCCCGTGGGGCAAACCTTGGTGGATTTCTATTTCGCCGAGGCTGTGCGGCCGCCGCCCGAACCTGGCCCCGGCCCGAATCCCCAATCCTTGGAATTGGCGTTATGGAACAGCATCCAGAACAGCCAAGACCCGGCGGTTTTCAAGGACTACTTGCGCCAATACCCGCAAGGCGTGTTTGCCGCGACGGCCCGCTCCAAGCTGGCGGAATGGCAGGCGAGGGTGGAGTTGGCGCTGTGGGACAAGATCAAGGACAGCCAGACAGCGGCGGATTTTGAAGACTATTTGCGCCAATACCCGCAAGGGAAATTCGTCAAGTTGGCCAACCGCAAGCTAAACGATCTGCAACCGCCGCCTATTCCCTATGGCATCGAAATGGTCAGGATTCCCGGCGGCACATTCCAAATGGGCTGCGGGCCGAAGGATGGGGAATGTCGGGATGATGAGAAGCCCCGCCATGCCGTGACGCTGGGCAGCTTCGCGATAGCCAAAACCGAAGTCACCCAAGGCCAGTGGAAGGCAGTCATGGGCAGCAATCCCTCGTCTTTCAAAGACTGCGGCGACGATTGCCCGGTGGAATCGGTGTCTTGGGATGACGCGCAAGCTTTCATCGAAAAGCTGAATAAGCTAACCCAGCACCGTTACGGCTTCCGCCTGCCGACCGAGGCGGAATGGGAATATGCCTGCCGCGCCGGGCAGGAAACCTTGTATTGCGGCGGGGATGATGTGGACGCTGTGGCTTGGTATGGTTATGAGAAGGCAGGCAAAACCACTCACCCGGTGAAGGGCAAGAAGCCCAACAGCCATGGGCTTTACGATATGTCCGGCAATGTCTGGGAATGGGTGCAGGATGGCGGGCATCCAAATTACCGAGATGCTCCTAAAAACGGTTCCGCTTGGGAAACAGGAGCCGACGAGTTTCACGTGATTCGTGGCGGCTACTGGTACGTTGTTGCGGGCGTCGTCCGCTGCGCCTATCGCAACGGGAACCTTCCCAACAATCGGTTCGGCAGTCTGGGGTTTCGGTTGTTGTGTGGGATTCTCCCTGGTGCCTTCTGATTTCTGTCTTCTGTCTTCTGTCTCCTGCCTTCTGTTTTCTGCTTTTCGCCGCGTAGCGGCGGCGATTTTTTTTGGGGGTAGTCGTGCCCTTCTGGTAGCGCCGGCATCCCTGCCGGCGAAGCGGGCGGCAAGCCCGCCTTCTCAAAAAGATTGACCCAAACCGCCCAAACACCGCGCCGGCAGGGATGCTGGCGCTCCATTGTGGCCGGCAGGGATGCCGACGCTACGTCGATTCTCAAACCCGCCGTTGTGCGTAACCTTAAGTCACAAAGTCTCCGCCGCAAAATCCGCCAGCCTGGAGCGTTCGCCTCGGCGCAGGGTGAGGTGGGCGCCGTGGGGGTAGGCTTTGAAGTGGTCCACGACATAGGTCAGGCCGGAGGTGGTGCCGGTGAGGTAGGGGGTGTCGATCTGGCCGAGGTTGCCTAGGCAGATGACTTTGGTCTCTGGGCCGGCGCGGGTGATGAGGGTTTTCATCTGTTTGGGTGTGAGGTTTTGCGCCTCGTCGAGGATGATGTAGCGGTTGAGGAAGGTGCGCCCGCGCATGAAGTTGAGCGCGCGGACTTTGACGCGGTTGGCGATCAGGCTGCTGGTCGCGCCGCGCTCCCAGTCGCCGTGGTCGCCTTGGTCGCTGAGCAGTTCGAGGTTGTCGAGCAGCGCGCCCATCCACGGGGCCATTTTTTCTTCTTCCGTCCCCGGCAAAAAGCCGATGTCTTCGCCCAGCGGAATGGTTTCGCGGGTCATGATGATTTCTTTGTAGCGCTTGTCGTCCAAGGTCTGCGCCAGCCCGGCCGCCAAGGCCAGCAGGGTTTTGCCGGTGCCGGCCTGGCCGAGCAGGCTGACGAAGTCGATGTCCGGGTCCAGCAGCACGTTCAGCGCAAAATTTTGTTCGCGGTTGCGGGCTTGGATGCCCCAGACATTGTGCTGTATGGCGCGGTAGTCGCGGGCCAATTCCAGCGTGGCGGTGCCGCCTTCGAGCTTGCGCACCAGACATTCAAACTGCGAGTCGTCGGGCATGTAAAGGAACTGGTTGCTGTGCCAGTTTTGCACCAGCGGGCCTGCGACTTTGTAGAAGGTGCGCCCGACGTGGTCTTTCCATGAGTCGAGTTTGTTGCCGTGGGTGGCCCAGAAGTCCAGCGGCAATTCTTCCATGCCGCTGTAGAGCAGGTTGACGTCGTCCAGCACTTGGTCGCTGTGGTAGTCCTCGGCCTTGATGCCCAGCACCGACGCCTTGATGCGCATGTTGATGTCTTTCGACACCAGGATGACTTGCGTGTCGGAAAGCGCCCCGGCCAGCGCCAGGGCGGTGCCGAGGATGGCGTTGTCGGCGACGCTGCCGGGCAGCGAGTCGGGCAGGTCGGAGGATAGGCGCTGCACTTGGAAATACAGCCGGCCGGTGCAGCGCTCGTCGATGCGGGTGGCAAACTGGACTTGCGGCAGCGGGATGCCGTCTTGGATGGCCTGCACGTCGGTGTGGCGGATCAGGTCGTCGAGGAAGCGGCTGGCTTGGCGGGCGCTGCGGGCGACTTCGGTGAAGCCTTTCTTGGAGTTGTCCAGTTCTTCCAGCACGATCATCGGGATGTAGATGCCGTGTTCCTGGAAGCGGAACAGCGCGGAGGGGTCATGGATCAGGACGTTGGTGTCGAGGATGAAGAGTTTTTTGTCCATGGTGTTGCTGTTGAGGTTTGGGGGAGAGTCCCGTGGGCCGGGCTGGGAAAGATGCGGGGGCACTGTAGTCGCAGGCAGCGCTTTAAGAGCGCTTTAAGGAAGCCTTTGGCTCCCTTCCCCCTTCCCCTCGCCCCGTGGGGAGAGGGCTAGGGTGAGGGGCAAACCATTGGATTTTAAGACCCTCACCCCAACCCTCCCCCTGCGAGGAGGAGGGAGCAAAGACTTAATCAGAGCTTCCTTAAGCGCCAGCCAATTGGCGCACGGCGTCCAGCACTTTTTGCGCATGGCCTTTGACGCTGACTTTGCGCCATTCATGCGCCAGCCGGCCTTCCGCGTCGATCAGGAAGGTGCTGCGCTCGATGCCGCGCACTTGTTTGCCATACATGTTTTTCAGCTTAATCACGTCAAACAACGCGCACAGGGTTTCCTCGGCGTCGGACACCAGTTCAAACGGAAAGCCTTGTTTGGCTTTGAAATTTTCGTGGGATTTCAGGCTGTCGCGGGAGACGCCGAAGACGGCCGCGCCGAGTTCGACGAATTCGGCATGCCGGTCGCGGAAGTCCTGGCCTTCCTGGGTGCAGCCGGGGGTGCTGTCTTTGGGGTAAAAGTACAGCACCCAAGGCTTGCCCCGCAGGGCGGACGGCGACAAGTGGGTGGCGGAGGTGGCGGGGGCGGTGAATTCGGGGAGGGTCTGTCCGAGGGCGACGGTGTCCATGGGCGGCTCCTTAAAAAATCAGCGTTTGACGGGTTCCAAGATGGCATCGAGGTTTTGCTGGTCGCAAAACTCCAGAAACTCGTCGCGCAAGGACACGATGCGCAGGTTCACTGGAATCTTCACGATGATGCGGGCCATGAACAAGGGCGTGGCGCTGTACGGGGCGGGGTAGCGGCTGGTGCTGAGATCCAGGATTTTGATGCCGCGCTTGGTGAAGAAGTCGGCCAGTTCGTGGATGTTGTCGAGCTGGTCGCTGGCGAAGACATCGACGCCATAGGGTATGACATTTTCTTCCGTGGGCCGCTGCTCCTTGGTGCGCAGGCTGGCAATCTTCATGCGGTAGCGCACGGCCATGGCTTCCAGTGCGTTTTCCAGCTTGACGATGTGGTTCCAGTTGCCGTCCACCAACAGGTGGCCGGCAAATTCCGAACCCAGTTCGGTCATTCGGCTTTCCAAGATATGGCACTTGCAATCCCTGACCGTGCGGGCCAGTTCCTCAATCAAATCCGGGCGGTCTTCCCCGGCGACGGTGAGGACGAGCTGCATGATGTTTGGTTAATCTCGCTTGAAAAATGCGGAAAGTTTACCATCTTGCAACGCCGCCGTCCTAGCCGGCGCGGCGGCGCGGCGCTGGATTTGCCCCGCCGCAACCGCCTGTTTTTGCGGGACGGCGTGGCGTCACTTGGAATCTTTGCGCCACAGACGGCTCAGCCACGAGCTTTTCGGCGATGTGCTTTTGACGCCCTGCTGCACCAGAAACGGGCCGTAAAGCTGGTCTTCTTCGAGAATATGGTAAGACAGCCAGTTCTTTAAAAACACCAGCAGCTCGGTATTGACCGTGGCCTCGCCACGCCGCACTTTCTTCTGCAATTCCAACACTTGCGCCTTTAAGTCATTGTGGTGTTGGGTGTGGATTTCGGTGGCGGGATAATCGAAAATGCGGAACAGGCTCTCCTCGACGGCGAAATGGATAATCGTGTATTCCACCAATTCGTTCAATATATCCTCCAGCACTTCGATACTTGCCCGGTGGACGATGCTCTCCTCATACAGACGGTTGACGAGTTCCACCAGCATTTTGTGTTGCACATCGATTTCCTCGATGCCGACACTTAATTCATCTGACCATTCGGCGAATTTTCTATTGCTCATTATAGGGTTCTCCCGTGCGTGTTTTTTAGGTAAAGTGAAGCCTCAGAGGATGCTGCTGATAGCCAGCCGCAGTACAGCGTAAAAAAGAATATCACAGATTCAATCCGCAGGTGCGGCAAGCTTTAGAGCGCCGCACAATCAACCACTTAATCAAAGGTGAACCATGGGCAAAATCGGCATATTTTTCGGCACAGAAACCGGCACGACGCGGCTGATCGCCAAAAAGATCCACAAGCTGCTAGGCGACGAGGCCGCTGACAAGCCGGTCAACGTCAACCGCGTACAGCCGGCGGATTTTTTGCGCTATGACGCGCTGATTTTGGGGATTCCCAGCTATGGCGACGGCGCGATGCCCGGCCGCAGCGCCGGCTGCATCGAAGCGAATTGGGAGGAGTTTTTGCAAGCCTTAGGCGAGGTGGACTTGTCCGGCAAGCGCATCGCCTTGTTTGGCTTAGGCGCGCAGGAACGCTACGCCGACCGCTTCGCCAGTTCGATGATCCAATTGCATAGGGTATTGCGAGGGTATGGCGCGGAGATGGTCGGGGATTGGAGCGTGGAAGGCTATACGTTCAACCAGTCCGCATCAATCGTCGATGGCCGTTTTGTCGGCCTCGTCATCGACCAGCGCACTCAAGGCATGTTGACGGAGGAACGCATACAAGCTTGGGTGGCGCAGATTAGGCCGGTTTTGGTTCAATAAAACGCGCCTTTCGCCAGCCTTTTAATCATCGCTTCAGCGCCCCCAAACCTCATCCAAACTTTTGGCATCCAACAACCGCTCGCCCCAGATCAGCAGGGTTTCGGCATCGGCGGCGGCGATGCGCTGGCGGGCGGTTTCGGGCAGCGGGCGGAATTTGCGTTCCAATAGGCGCAGCAGCATGGTGGCTTCGCCTTCAGTCAGCACATCCTGATAAAACCGGGTTTCTTTCAAACCTACATCAGTGAAGTTGAACATTTTTTGAATCTCCTCGCGGCTGAATTTTGGCAGTTTGTAGACTAGGATGGTTTCCAGCAAATCCAGCCAGTCGATGCCGTCGGTGGGGCCGGTTTGCTGATGGGCTTGGACTTTGCGCACGATGGGGGGTATCGCGGCCTGTTCGGCGACGATTAGGGCGATGAGCCAGAGTTTGGGGTTGGTGCTGTCCAATAATGCCAGTTTGTCCAAATAAACCCGGTGCAAATTCGGCAAAGCCAGCAACGGGGCCGTCGTTGGCGAGAGGCATTCGGTGGCGGCTGTGGGGTATATCACGACGGCTTGCCAAGGATTTTGGCAGGGGTATTGCTTGAGATGCAGCAGGATTTCGCCGACAAAACGCAGGTAAAAGCCGGCGTCGGCTTGGAACTGCGCTTCGATGTATCCCCTAGGCGCGTCGGGCCGGTCTGCGGGCGGTTCGGCGATGCCGTCTAGGCGGAAGGCGGTTTGTTTGATTTCCTGCGAGATAAACCCATAACGCGAGGCGTCCGGCGCGTCCACCCCGGCCAGTTCAAAGGCGAGGGTGGGCTGGGCTTGCAGCAGGCGGTAAAACAGGCTGTCGGTCTTCACTTCTTTTGCAGGCGCAGCGAGTTCAGCACCACGGACACCGAACTCATCGCCATCGCCGCCGAGGCGATCATCGGGTTGAGCTTGCCGAGCGCGGCAATCGGTATGGCGACGATGTTGTAGCCGAAGGCCCAGAACAGGTTTTGGCGGATGACGCGGATAGTGAAACTGCTGAGTTCCATGGCTTCGGCGGCTTTGCTGATGTCGCCGTTGACCAGGGTCAGGTCGGCGGTCTGCATCGCCACGTCGGCGCCGCCGCCGATGGCGAGGCTGACATCGGCGGCGGCGAGCGCCGGGGCGTCGTTGATGCCATCGCCGATCATGCCGACTTTTTCGCCCCGTCCCTGCAATTCGCGGATGATGGCCAGCTTGTCTTCCGGGCGGGCCTGGGCAATCACTTCGTCGATGCCGACCAGCGCGGCGATGTAGTGCGCGGCGGCCGGCACGTCGCCGGTCGCCATCAGGGTTTTGACGCCCATCGCATGCAGTTGCGCGATGGCTTCGCGGGCGTTGGCGCGGGCTTGGTCGGCGATGCCGAACACCGCCGCCAGTTCGCCGTCCAGCGCCATATACACTGGGGTTTTGCCTTCGCCGCCTAGGTGTTCGGCGATGGCTTGCGCCGGGCCAGTGGCGATGGCCTGCGCCTCCAGCCAGGGGCGGTTGCCGATGAACAGCAAGCGTCCGCCGATTTCGGCGCGGACGCCGCGGCCGGGTTCGTTTTGGAACGCGGCGGGGTCAGTCAGCGCCAGCCCCAATTCGCGGACATGGGCGACGATGGCTTTGCCTAAGAAGTGTTCGGAGTGCAGTTCCGCCGAACCGGCCAGCGCCAGCAGCAGGCCGTCGGGCAGGCCGGAGAGGTTGGCCATGTCGGTGACTTGCGGCCGGCCTTCGGTGATGGTGCCGGTTTTGTCGAACAC
>JBJSYU010000393.1:0-7675 GCA_046089945.1 Candidatus Methylumidiphilus sp. | reverse complement strand
CCGGTCTTCGACCCGGCCGACTCGATCACATCCGGGTAAATCGTGCCTTGCGCCAGCCAGCGCGCGTCGGCCAGCTTGCCGGCCTCCTCGTCGAAAATCTCGACGAACAGCCGCCCGATGATCTTGCGCTTCTGCTCCGGGTCTTCCACGCCGCGCAGCGCGTCAAAGTAGCGCTCGGCGGCGTTGACGCGGATCACCTTGACGCCCATATGCTCGGCGAACGTCGCCATCACCTGGTCGCCTTCGTGCAGCCGCAGCAGGCCGGTGTCCACGAAAACGCAGGTCAGTTGCTTGCCGATGGCCTCGTGCAGCAAGGCCGCGACCACCGACGAATCGACGCCGCCGGACAGCCCCAAAATCACCTCCTCGCCGCCGACTTGCGCCCGTATGGTGTTGAGGCTGTCCTCGATGATGTTGCGTGGCGTCCACAACGCCTTGCAGTCGCAGACGCTGCGCACAAAGCGCTCAAGGATGCGCTTGCCCTGGCGGGTGTGGGTCACTTCCGGGTGGAACTGCAAGGCGTAAAAGCGGCGGTCTTCGTCGGCGATGCCGGCAAACGGCGCGGTTTCGGTGCTGGCAATCAGCTTGAAGCCCGGCGGCAGCACCGTGACCTGGTCGCCGTGGCTCATCCACACGTCCAACAGCCCGAAGCCCTCCGGGCTGGCGTGGTCCTCGATATTGCGCAGCAGCACCGAATGCCCGCGCGCCCGCACCTGCGCATAGCCGAACTCGCGGTGCGCGGCCGGTTCGACCTTGCCGCCGATTTGCTCGGCCATCGTCTGCATGCCATAACAAATGCCCAACACTGGCTTGCCCAGTTCAAACACCATCTGCGGGGCGCGCGGCGTGTCGGCCTCGGTGACGGATTCCGGCCCGCCGGACAGGATAATGCCGCGTGGCCTAAAGGCGCGGATATACTCCTCGCTGCAATCCCAAGGGTGAATCTCGCAATACACGCCGATTTCGCGGACGCGGCGGGCAATCAACTGGGTATATTGCGAACCGAAGTCGAGGATGAGGATTTTGTGGGAATGGATATCGGCCATGGTGTTTCCAAGTCGTTGCGGGGTTTCTTGCCCTAATGGTGGGCTAAATGGATTGCGGGGCTTCGGGAATCAACATGCTCTGCGGCAATAGCTGGTTGCCGGGGGCGAAGAAAGTAATCGTGCCATCGACATCGACAATCCAGACCTCCAGCGCGCCCACTTCAAAATACAAGGGCATTTTGTCCTGCATCTCCTGCCAGCTATTGGACGGCGACATGACTTCGATGCAGATTTCCGGGGCTTCGCTGACATAGCCTAAATCATGAAGATGGCGGGCATGATAGGCTAGGCTGGCTAAGGTCACATCCGGGGCTTTGACGCCATCAGACGTGGCGATGCCAAGCTCGCTGCCCGTTTTCCAGCTTGGGGCAATGCGAGCGAAAAGCTGGATCAAGTCCCCCACATGGCTGCTATGCCCATAATTGACCGGTGTCATAATAATTTGTCCTCTGGCATTGGTTTCCCACGGAAAAGGCAGATGCAACTGGTCAATGAACTGGAGTGTCGCGTTGTGCATATTAATCACCTGATTAGGCCATTGCAATTCTAGAATGAAGCGCTGAATTAAGTCTTTTGCTCCCTCCCCCTCGCAGGGGGAGGGCAGGGGGCGAGGGGATTTAATATAGAGTTTCCCTGCAGTCTGTTCAGCGGGCGCGGCGGATGGCCGTCCATTGGCTTTGGTATAAGCCCTCGCCGCCCGCCGTATACGTCGTCCGCCGCTGGATATCGACGCCTAGCATACGCGCCTCGATTTTGACCTCAATCGCATCCGTTGGATGGATATTGAACGCTGTTGCTAATGCGCTCATAAAACGAATATCCTGTAATTCCCAAGGGCGCGGGTTAGGGTTGTTGCGGGCGTCGGGAATTGTGCGGGGAAACAGGTATAAGCAAGGCGGCGGCGTGATTTTACCCGGCGCCAAATCGGCTTGGCCCTGGCCCTGCGCCAGTTTTGGACAAGGCCGCGCCAGCGAGCCACACAGCATATCCCAGATAATCAAGCCGTCCACCCGCTCGCGGCGGCTGACAATCTCCGCGCTTAGCCGTGTGTGGATGCCGCTCCAAGCATTATGCCGGGGGTCAGCGCCGGGGTTTTGGCACAGCGACCAAATGACAAACTCATCGGCGTTTTGCGGGCGCACAAAAATATTGGTGTTGTTGCCGTCCAGGCAACCTTTCGCCTCGACGCAGCACAAGCGGCCATCGGCAAACACCACCTCGAAATCATGGCGCTCGCGGCTGCCGACAAACTCAAACGCTTGGATCAAACCCTGCGCCTGCAAATACTGCAACACCGATTCAATAAACGCATATTTGACGCTGGTTGTCGCCGCCTGCTGGCCGCGCAGCCGTTCAATCGCGCTTTTAAACAGCCCGGATTCCTCAAATGCGGCTTGATCCAAACCGTGGTTGCCTAGGGTATGCGCGACGGCCTTAAGCTGTTCGGCATAGTCGTCCACCACTTGCGCCCAATCGTCGCGGCGCGCGCAGGGGATAATCGGATTATTGCTCAAGGCAAGGTTCCTGGGTGGCCAATTTCTGTTGGGTTTGATGGAATGAGGCGGCGATGGGGCCGATGATGTGTTGGCGCACCCAGGCCACCGCCGGCACCACCACGCCGTCGCCGGTCAAATGGTAAGCCTCATTATACTTTTCCGGCAGCACATACGCCTCCGGCAAACCCATCAGCCGGGCGGTTTCACGCGGGGAAATCAGCCGTGAGCGGATATTATGGCCTTCCACCACCATAATAGTTTGCCGACTGGAACCGCCGGCCGGTGTGCGCAGACAACCGCTGACGCCATCAAAACGAATTTCCGCCCGCTGCACGCCGTCCCGTGTGCGCTTGTATAAAGTCCCAATGCAGCGCGTACCCGCCGCCTGCGCCTCGCGGATTTTATTCAAATTGGCCACGGTCATCATCGACAACAGCTTTTGCGTTTCCAGCGCAGTATGCCAACGCACGCCGACCGGCGGATCTTCGATAATATCCGCCAAATGTGGCGATTCGGTTACAGGCATCGGCAGTTTCCACCAAATCCAATACTTTTTGATGCGGGCCGGCAAAGCCTCGACGACATCTTGCAGCGAGGCCGGATGCAAATTGGGATTCGGCACCCGCCCCAGCAAATCCCTAGATACTGGCACACCCCGCGCCACTGCGACGATAAACAGCCTAGGCCGCGATTGTGGCACAAACAGCGCCGCGTCCAAACGCACTGCGCCGACCCGATAATCCGCCTCGGCAAATGCGGTAATCAGGCTGGTCAAATCCTGCCCGCCTTTCGAGGTAATCAAGCCCGACACGTTTTCCAACGCGATAATCGGCGGATTACGGCCTTCCTGTTTCAAGGCCAGCATCAAATCCCAAAACGGCCAAAACACCCCGCTGCGCTGGCCGGCCAAACCACCGCCATAACCGGCCAAACTCAAATCCTGGCAAGGAAACGACGCCCAGGCCAACGTGGCGCGCTGCGGCAATTGGCTTATGGTGACGTGTTTGACGTCGCCATGGTGCAATTCCGGCGCATCGGCAAAATTGCGCCGATACGCCGCCACTTTCTTCGCGTCGAAGTCATTGGCAAACACACAGCGCCAATCCAACCCCAAACCCAACCGCGCCATGCCGCCGCCGGCGAAGAATTCATAAAAAGGATAATGGCCGTTAGGGCGCATGCCGGGGTTTTACTCCAAATTTAAGCGCCGCAGCGGTAATGTGCCCAGGCTATGCCCATGAACGCTACTAATCCAGCCGATAATTCGGCGCTTCCTTGGTGATGGTGACATCATGGACATGGCTTTCGCGGATGCCGGCGGAGGTGATGCGGACGAAGCTGGCTTTATTGCGCATGTCGTCGATGGTGGCGCAGCCGGTGTAGCCCATCGCGGCGCGGACGCCGCCGATTAACTGGTGGACGATGGCGATCAAGCTGCCTTTGTACGGCACGCGGCCTTCGATGCCTTCCGGCACGAGTTTTTCGGCTTCCGAGCTTTCTTGAAAATAGCGGTCGCTGGAGCCTTGCTGCTGCGCCATCGCGCCCAAGGAACCCATGCCCCGGTAAGACTTATAAGAGCGGCCTTGGTATAGCTCGACTTCGCCGGGGGCTTCTTCAGTGCCGGCCAGCAAACCACCGAGCATCACGCAATATGCCCCGGCCGCCAGCGCCTTGGAAATGTCGCCAGAATAGCGGATGCCGCCGTCGGCGATCAGCGGGATGCCGGTGCCTTGCAAGGCGTCGGCGACGTTGGCGACGGCGGTGATTTGCGGCACGCCGACGCCGGCGACAATGCGCGTGGTGCAGATCGAGTTATGCACAATCGCGTTGTCGGCAATAAAGCTGTGGGTTGGGCAATCGACTTCGATGTCATAGACCGGCAAGGCTAAACCCAGCGGTTGCTGGTCGAGTAGTTTCAAGACTTGATAGTCTTGGGTCAGGCGGTTCTCATGGGAGACGTTAAGGCGGGCGCGGTAAGAATCCCGGCAATTTTCATCCCGCGTCCCGGACAGCCCGTCGGCGGAAGGCAGTTCAACATGGCAATTCGGCAAACTGCCTTTGAGCAGCAGGCAAACAAGGTTGAAGAGCTCCACCAATGCCGATGAGGTATTGCAAAAGCCTATGCGCCCGTCGCTTCCCACATAACCGTCGCTGTCCACGAGGCCGTCAAACAGCCCTTGCAGATACTCGGTATTGGCGCACAACCACTCAGGCGGCAGATGTTTTTCATGGCGTTTGCCCAGCCGCGCCAGCAGCCGCGCCCATTGCAATGAATACAGATGTAGGGTGATGAGATTCTGTTCAGGCGTTTGTGTCGGCGCGACACCGGTCACTTCTTCAATGCAGCGGCTGAGTTTGTCCGCGATATCCTGTTCTTGCGGGCCTAAATACCAAGATACCCGGCCTTGCTCAGACTGGCGTGAGGGCGCAATGAAGGCATGGCCATCGCCAAGGAATGTGCCGAACAGATAACCCAGGGCATAGGATTCTCGGATAGTGGTGTGATAGCGGGCCAGTTGCAACGCTTTGCGGATGGCGAACTCGGTCAGGTCGATGGTCAGGGTATCTGGGAGTTCAAATTGAACGCGGCGCGGGAATAGGCAGGTGCCGTGTTTGACTTCGCCGATAGGCGTCCAACCGATTTTAGAAACCCCTTGCCGCGTGGGCCGTTCCAATACATTGACGTAACCCCTTGCCGCGACAGTTTCCGCACTGACCGTGGCAAGGTCGCCCACCAGATAACGATGGTCGGGCGTGGCTAACGTGCCGAAGAAAGACGCGGTATGGCGAACCCGCATCACTTCGCGCACGCCGGTGTACCACGCATTCACCACGGTCACGGGCTGGCCATGGCGATTAATCACCCGATCACCGGGGCGAATGTCTTCGATGTTTTTGTAGCGGGCATCCGCCATCAACACCCGCGTGCCTGCGGCAAAACAACCCGGCCCTATCCCGACTTTGACGGCATCGGCCCCGGCCGCCACCAGCGCCTTGGCGGCGGCGGCGGTGGCGATGTTGCCGCCGATGACTTGGATGTGCGGGAAGTTGCGCTTGACCCAACTCACCCGATCCAACACGCCCTGGGAATGGCCGTGCGCAGTGTCCACGACAATCACATCCACGCCCGCCGCCGCCAGCGCCTCGACGCGCTCCTCGGTGCCGCCCCCGGTGCCGACCGCAGCACCGACGCGCAGGCGTTCAAATTCATCCTTGCAGGCTTGCGGGTAGTCTTTGGCCTTTTGGATATCCTTCACGGTAATCATGCCGCGCAGCTCGAACTTGTCGTTGACCACCAGCACTTTTTCGATGCGGTGCTTGTGCAGCAGGCGGATGGCCTCTTCTTGGCCCGCGCCTTCGCGCACCGTGACTAGCCTGTCCTTCGGCGTCATGATTTTGGTGATCGGCTCTTCGGTGCGGGTGGAAAAGCGCAGGTCGCGGCTGGTGACGATGCCGACCAGTTCGCCCCCGTCCACCACCGGCACGCCGGAAATGCGGTGGGCGCGGGTCAGGTCGATGACTTCGCGGATGCTGACGGTGGGCGGCACGGTGATCGGGTCTTTGATGACGCCGCTCTCGTATTTCTTCACGGCGCTGACTTCATACGCCTGCCGCTCTGCGGACATGTTCTTGTGGATGATGCCGATGCCGCCTTCCTGCGCCATCGCTATCGCCAGCCGCGCCTCGGTGACGGTGTCCATCGCGGCGGACATCAGCGGGACGTTCAGTTGGATGGCGCGGGTCAGCTGCGTCGTCAGGGCCACATCGCGGGGCAGGATGTTGGAATAGGCCGGAACCAGCAGAACATCGTCAAAAGTAAGGGCTTCTTGTTCAATTCGCATGGGTTCTCTCCCGCCAGATAAAAAGGTCTGAATTGTACGGATGATGCGGCATGTATGCAAATCAAAGGTTTGCGTGGACTAGGCATGCAGCCCTTGTCGCACATGGCGATGGCTTTAGGACGCTCTGATTAAGTCTTTGCTCCCTCCCCCTGGCAGAGGGTGGCTGGGGTGAGGGTCTTAAAAACCAACAGCTTGCCCCTCACCCTAACCCTCTCCCCGCAGGGCGAGGGAACTTGTTCTATTTCTTGATGCCCTCGTAAGCCTCCTCGCTTTGCCGCATGATGCGGTTGCCTTCCTCGATCAGGCGCTGGCCTTCGTCCACCTTTAGGCGCCCTTGCCGCACAATCTATTCGCCTTCTTGCACTTTTAGCTGACCGGCTTTCCACTGCGAGCCGAATTTGGCGAGGTTTTCGCTTTCCAAGAGCATTTGCTCGCCGGATTTGATTTTAGGCGCGGGCAAGGGCGGCGCTTCGACCGGCGGCGTGGTGGATGAACAGGCGGACACGGCAATCGCCGCCGCCAACAGGGCGCTGTTGCGGATCAGGTTTGCTTGCATGGATGGCTTTCCAATGTGTGCTGAGGGGTTCAAAGACTGGGCGCGGCGCCAAGCCGGCGCGATGGTGGCAATTATGCCGCACACCGCGCCTTGCGCCAAACGGAGCGCCGGCATCCCTGCCGGCCAAAATCTGGAATGCGGCAAAAGCCGGCAAGGACGCCGGCGCTACGTCGGCCACTGCGCACATCAATTACGTCACAACGCGCAGGATAGGCGTTATATGCCTTGCTTTGAACTGCCGCAGGCACAGCGGCGATACACCCAAGCGCTGACTATGCCGAGTGCAATCCAAAAAATGGCGTTGGCGAGCAGGGCTGCGATGAAAAACTGTTTGGCGAGGTGCTCGGGGGCGGCGCCGTTGTAGCTTGCTGGATGCGGTGCGCCGATGAGGTGGGGGATTATAAGCAGGCCAGCGCCGCCTAGCTTAAACCAGCGCTTGGGGGCGAAGGCCAGCAGCCCTAAGCCTGCGGCGGTGCATGACACGGTGGCAAGCCACCACGCTTGCCGATCCGCGAGCGCGCCGGCAACCGTGCCAGGCAATTCCGGCGGCAGGCCGAAGGAAGGGGCGAGAAAAAACACGGCGAAACCCGCAGCGCCCCAGAATGCGCCTTGCCGGGGTGTGACAGTCGGGCGCAGGGCGTAGGCCGCGACGAGCAGAAAGCCAAACCCGGTGGCCATGGTCACATTGGCGACGAGGGTGGAGGTGATGCGTTCCCAGCCGTCTTGCGGAGACCA
>JBJSYU010000392.1:0-3092 GCA_046089945.1 Candidatus Methylumidiphilus sp. | reverse complement strand
CAAGACGGCATCGACCTGACGGCCGGCCATTTCACTGGGGCGGTCTCAGGCGTCGGCGGCAACCTCCGCAACACCGGCCAAATCTTCGCCGGCGACGACGGCATCGACATCAACACCAGCTCGGTGGTCACCGGCGCCGTCGTCAACAGCGGCCGCATCGAAGCGGATTCCGACGGCATCCATGTCAGCTACGCCGCACAAGTCCAAGGCGGCATCAGCAACACCGCGACCGGCGTAATCCAAGTCGGCGGCGATGGCATCGACGTTTCTTGGAACGGCGCGCAGGCGCAGGCTATCAGCAACGAAGGCACGATCACTGCGGCGCAAAGCGGCATCGAAGTTGACAGCACTGCCCACATCGTCGGCGCGATCAGCAACAGCGGCAGCATCACCGGCGACTTGGCCTCGATCTTCATCGAAAGCGGCTCGTCCGTCGGCGGCGGCATCAGCAACTCAGGCACACTCACCGGCCCCTTAAAAATCGACGGTGACGACGGCTTAGGCGGCGGCATCGACGTGGTCAACAGCGGCACCATCGACATCGGCGCTAGCGAGTCCTTCATCAGCGGCGACTATGCCCAGCAGGCTGGCGGCAAGTTCAAGCTGACCCTGAAAAACTTGACTGACTACTTGGCCGCGCCGATAACCATCGTCGGCGACGCAGTCTTGGCCGGCGCGCTGGACTTTAGCTTCGTGCCTGCCTTCAACCCTATCGGCGGCGTTCGCTTCACCGTGTTCGACATCGGCGGCGCCCGCACCGGCGGCTTCGCCAACCAGCCGCAAGACGCGCTGCTAGGCGTGTTCGGCACGGTCAGCGTGTATCTGGACTACCTCGCCGAAGGCAACATCGACCTGTACACGGTGCCTGAGCCGGACAGCTTCGCCCTGCTGGGCGTCGGCGCTTTTGCTTGGCGCGCCGGCCGGCGGCGCCTGGGCTAAGTGGCGGCGGAGCTGGGCGGCCTGCTGCGGCAGGCCGAGCAACTGCGCCAGTCCGGGCGGCTACAAGAGGCGGAGGCGCTGTGCCGCCGCCTCTTGCAGGCCGACCCGAACCACGCGCCGGCCTACCAAACGCTGTCCCTGATTGCCCATGCCGTGGGCAAGCTTGGGCAGGCCGCCGAATTCATGGCCAAGGCCGTGGCCTTGGCCCCCACTGTCGCGGCGTACCGCCGCAACCTCGGCGAAATGTACCGGCGGCTGGGGCGGCTGGACGCGGCGGTCGCCGAAGGGCTGGAAGCCGTGCGGCTTGCCCCCGCCGACGCCGACGCCCTGTACAACCTGGGCGTCGCGCTGGACGACCAGGGCAAGCTGGCCCAAGCCCGCGACGCCTTCGCCCGCGCCGTCGCCGCCGCCCCGCGCCACAACCTCGCCTGGAACAACCTAGGCAGCGCCAGCAATCGCCTAGGCGACGAGGCGGCGGCGCTGGCGGCGTACCTGCGCGCCGCCGAGATCGACCCCGGCCACGCCGAGGCGCAGAACAACGCGGCGGCGATTTACATCGAGCGCGGCGAACTGGACGAGGCCCGCGTCCGGCTGCGGCAGGCCATCGACGCCAAGCCGGATTTCCTGGAGGCGCACCAGAACATCTCCACGCTGCACCGCTACACCGCCGCCGACCCACACTATGGCTACCTGGAAGAACAGCTTGCCAGCCGCAACGCGCTCAGCCCAGACCAGCGCATGCGCCTGCTGTTCGCGGTGGCGAAGGCGCGCGAGGATGTCGGGCATTTCGACTTGGCGCTGATCGCCTACCGCGAGGCCAACCGGCTCAAGCGCTCAACGCTAAGCTACGACGAAGCGCGCGCCGAGCGCCTGTGCGCCGCGCTGGCCGCCGCGTTCCCCACGCCCGACGCCCTGCCGCCCGCCGACAGCGGCGGCGACCCCGCGCCGGTGTTCATCGTCGGCATGCCCAGGTCAGGCACGACGCTGCTGGAACAAGTGCTGAGCAGCCACCCCGCCGTGCATGGCGCCGGCGAACTGAAGGACTTCACCGCCGTACTGCGCGACCATCCCAAGGTCGGCCCGATGGAGCAGGCGGCGGACTGGGCGCCGAACCTGACCGACGCCGATTGCCAAGCCATCGGCGGCGCCTATCTGGAGCGCCTGCGCGCCCACCACCCCAGCGCCTTGCGCATCACCGACAAGATGCCCGGCAACTTCCATTACCTAGGCTTCATCCGCCGCGCCCTGCCCGGCGCCCGCATGATCCACAGCATGCGCGACCCGATGGACTCGTGCTGGTCGAACTTCACCCGGCTGTTCAACGACACCATGGAATTCGCCTACGACCTCGCCGAACTGGGGCGCTACTACAACCGCTACATCGCCTTGATGCGCCACTGGCACCGGCTGCTGCCGCCGCGCGTCCTGCTGCACATGCCATACGAAGCCATGGTGGACGACCTGGAAACCCAGGCGCGGCGGGTCATCGCCCACGTCGGCCTGCCTTGGGACGACGCCTGCCTGCGTTTCCACGAAAACCGCCGCCGCGTGCGCACCGCCAGCGTCGCGCAAGTGCGCAACCCCATCTATACCAGTTCCGTGGGCCGCTGGGCCTGCTACGGCGGCAAGCTGCAAGCCCTGCGCGACATCGTCGGCGGTGGCTACCCGCATGGCTTGGCGAAGCTGCCGGATGGGCGAGACGGCGTGGCGCGCGGGCGCGCCACCTGACCGGAGATGATTCGACATGCGATTGACGATTAAGCTGCTGTCGGCGCCGCCCTTGCTGGCCGTTTTGAGTTTTGCCGCCCTGTGGCTGTTTTCTTCCTGGCATGCATTTGCTCTGGCGCAGTTGTCTCATGCGCTGTTTATGGTGTCTGCAAGCGCCAGCGTAATATCTTCCATTGCCTGCGCCCTGCATGGGGGCTGGAATTGGCGGTCATTGAACGCCATTGAAAAGCGCATTGTCGCCCTGCACAGTTTCTTGCTTGTTGTCGTGGTGGCGTGGCTGGCCATCGTCCTTGTGGCGCTGTTGCAGGGCGGTTATCCGAACAAGATGTGAAGCCCCGGCCAGTGAGTGCTTGCCTAATCCAGTGGCCACGCCAATCATGGAATATGTATCCGCTGTTTTGCCGCCGACGTAGCGCCGGCATCCT
>JBJSYU010000391.1:0-3027 GCA_046089945.1 Candidatus Methylumidiphilus sp. | reverse complement strand
CGGCGGCGGCGCGGTCGGCGGGGCCGTCCGCCGCGCCTGGATATAATCCGCCGCCGTTTTCGCATCCCAGCCCAGCAACAACTGCAAGGCTTCCGCCGTGGCCTTCAACGGATTGACACCGTCTAAACCGGTGTAAATGGTCAGCAGCGGCTCCAGCTTTTTATACAGCGCAGGCGTGATGCCTAGCACCATCTGCAATTCCTCCAAAGCTTGAAAATTCTTGTTTTGCGGGACGTAAGGCTTGCCGTCGGCGCGGTAGTCCTCGGCCTCGGCGCCGTTGACCCCGCGCAGGCTGTCGCCGTCGCGCCAATCCACAATCTTGTCCGCCAGCGCGGCAGCTTCCTCGGCATTGCCATGCACCTTGGCAATCAAAATGCGCAGGGTTTGCGGAGACGCGGCATTGATATCGACCTTGCCGGTTTCATCGAAGATGGCCAACAGCACCCGGCCGCCGGGCAATTGCGCCGCGTAAGGCGTGCCATCGCCGCGCCAGCGCTGGGCCGGGTCGGGCAGGCTGAGCATCAACAGCGCATAGTGTACGCCAGCATCCGCCAAGGCCAAACCACGCGCCCGGTCTTGGGCGTTATTCACCAACCCGGTGTTGCGCTGCGTGGACAGCGAAAAACTCGCCGCCATGATCGTCAACAACGACACCATCCACAGAACCACCACCAAGGCCACGCCGCGTTGCCGCCTCATTGGCCGGTCTCCGCCCTAGGCGCAATCACGATGGCCGGCCCCGGCGGCTCGCCGCGCAGCGTGACCTCGACGCGGATCAGCGTCGGCAAAAAATTGTCGCGCCAGCTTTCCAGCCACTCCGAGCCGCCCTCCATCATCACCTTCTTGTAATACGCCAAGCGCAGGCTCTCGACATTTTCCGCCACCAGCACATCCTCTATCGGCTCGGCGTCGTCCTGTCCGCCGCCCGAAAACGGGCGGATGGCCAGCTTCAAATCGCTGCGCCCGTGGTCCTCATGCAGATACAGGCGAAACTTATACAGCCCGCCGCGCACCTGCGGCGGCAAAGTGCCGGCATATTCCAGCCAGTCCGATTCGCCGCTAAACGCCAGCTTCGGCGGCAGGCCGGCTTGGCGCGGGTCGGTGGACGCCTCAAAAATAGGCTTCACATCATTCAGATGCGAGCGGAAAAAATTGTCCACCACCAGCATCCGCGTGGCCCGCTCCGCCAGCCGCTCGCCTTGGCTCCAACTGTCCGCGCCGAGGCGCATGCCGGCCAGCAATAGCGCCATCATCACCGCCAGCAACACGCTGGCGATCAGCACCTCCAACAAGGTGAAGCCGGCTTGGCGTCTCATCGCGGCTGATTGAATCCGGGGATGCCCAGCCCCGGCCTAGGCGCTTCGCCGACCAAGCGCAAAGTGCCGAGTTGAAACGCCTTCAACTCCTCGCCCTCGCCCCATTCCACCGCCACCTCCACCCAATACGGCTTGAACGGCAACTGCTCAGGCAACGGCTCGCCGGGCGGTGCAAACGGCGTCACCCGCATCACCCAGTCAAACTGCCCGTCGATGGCGCCATTCGTGACGCCCGGCTGCAAGGGCTTGTCCACGCCGGCATTCGCCAACAGCGACTCCGCCAGCACCACGGCGCGGGAATGCTCCTCCGCCAGCCCGGCCAGCCGCCCGCCGCCGCCAAAAATGCGCAGCAAAATGCCCAAAGACAGCGCCAAAATCGAAAACGCCACCAACACTTCCAACAGCGAAAAGCCGGCTTGGCGGGTTTGCTTAAGGCTTGCCATCATCATCCTCGCGCACCGCCACGCCGCCGGTCAGCCAATTCACATCCACCACCCAAACCCGGCCCGCGCCCGACAATGTCACCCGCCCGCCGCTGGCCGAACCGTCCGGGTAAAACACAATCCGGCCCTGGCCCTCGTCAGCATCCATCAACATATCCGCCGTGAACAACTCCAGCTTCACCGACTCCGGCAACACATACGGCTTATGCCGCCCCGCCACGCGATAAAAATGCTTTTTAACGTTCAGCGCAAACTCCGCCTCCCGCCCCCGGCTCAACGCCTGCCCCCGCGTGTGGCGCAAAGCCGAAGCGACATCCTGCGTCGCCGAGCGCAACTGCATGCTGGCCATCGCCGGCTGCATGTTCGGCACCGCCACCGCCGCCAACAGCGCCGCGACGACCAGCACCAGCATCATTTCCAGCAGGGTGAAGCCCGATGAATTGATATGGTAAAAAGGCTGGTTCAAGCGGGAGCTTCCGTTGCTGCGCCAAGCAGGTCTTTGACATTAAGCGTAGATTTGCGCCATTTGCAAACACGCCACCCGTGGTCATTTTCAAACTGGATTACTGTGTCATGGCGCGTAGGATTTTTCTTCGCTGACTCTCTGCCGCCACGGACACTAGGCTCATCAAAGCATAGTACTGCAAAATAATTTGGCTCAACCTTTTTACAACACTTATTTCTTTCTAGCAAATCAAGCAATATCTCAACGAAATCGCGGCCACCTTTAATCTGCTTTAAGTACTCACGGGGACTGCTAGTTTTCATCTCAATCAAAAAAACAAAAATTTTCTTCTCAAAATAAATAATTAAGATGGCATCGTTCTTCTTTGTGGTTCCATATTTTAAAAAAGGAAACGCATGTTCTTGACTTCCAGCCGTTTTGTCGATAATAAAACAGATTGTGTTATTGAGCTTCCTAATGCATAGACTCAACTCTTGACCATTAGCCCCCTCCTTTATTATATAATACCCTTTGCGGCTCTCTACTTTAAAAGCAAGGTGTGTTTTTTGCTCAATGGCTCGCCATGTCTCTATTGCGTCATTGCTCATCGATTACCCCGCACTATCCCGTTTCGCATAAAAAATGGCATCGCTAGAGTCATTCAGCGAACGGATTACTTGGTCGAATGTTTCGGCGATGATTCCCTCTTCTGCGCCTGTCTTCATAGGCTTAATCTCACCGTCAGCAAATAAGTAAGCGGCGACCGCATCATGCCCGATGCAATCGTCTATCTTATAGCGATATTTTTTTACCAAAGCATTCC
>JBJSYU010000390.1:0-5712 GCA_046089945.1 Candidatus Methylumidiphilus sp. | reverse complement strand
AAGGCGTCAATCACACTTTCCGCCGCCTGGTGGGTCTCCGCCAGCACCACGCCTTTGCCCTGGGTGCCTTCCAGCAGTTTGATGATCAGCGGCGGCCCGCCGACCATGCGGATCAGCGTTTTGATGTCGTCGGGGGTATGGGCGAAGCCTGTGACTGGCAGACCCACGCCGGCGCGGGACAGCAATTGGTGCGAACGCAGCTTGTCGCGTGAGCGGCCTATCGCCACGGACTCGTTCAGCGGGTAGACCCCCATCATCTCAAATTGACGTAATACCGCCAAGCCGTAAAATGTGATGGTAGCGCCGATGCGCGGGATCACTGCGTCGAAGCCTTTGAGCTTCTCGTCGCGGTGATAGATCGCAGGCCGCGTCGAGGTGATGTCCATGAAGCAGTGCAAGGCGTCCACTACATGGGTGTCATGCCCTCTCGCCTCTGCCGCCTCGATAAGCCTGCGTGTTGAATAAAGCTGTTTATTGCGGGAAAGTATCGCAATTTTCATGAACGTCATAAAAAATGTATGTCTTCAGGAATCGGTGCCGCCGCCAGCCAGCGCTGGGCTTGCTGGGCGAGCCGTCTTTAGCTTTGGCTAATTGTCTTTAAAGGTTGTGAATGATTAAGGAAAAAATATGACTGAACACTCGAGCCTGCCCAGCAGCAGGATCATCCCTGGCTTTGCGTTTTGCCCGCGCTGCGGGGCGGCCAGCCTGTCCGTCTTCGACACGCGGGCCGTCCGCTGTGCGCGGTGTAGCTTCAAATTCTACTTTAACTGCGCCGCCGCAGTCGGGGGATTGTTGCTTTACCAAGGCAAGCTGATCATTGGCGTGCGGGGCAACGACCCGCAAAAAGGCATGCTGGACATGCCGGGGGGCTTCATCGAATTTGGCGAGACGGCCGAAGAGGCGCTTGCCCGCGAAGTCCTTGAGGAGGTCAACATCGCGATTGCCGATCCAGTCTACCTGACCTCTGCGCCGAACGATTACCTTTACGCCGATGTGCTGTACAAGACCACCGACCCTTTTTTCGTCTGCAAAGTGGAAGACATTTCCACCCTGAAGGCGGGCGATGATGTGGCCGACTACCGCCTCATCGCGCCCACGGAAATTGATCCGCAACAGTTGGCTTTCACTTCGGGAAGAATCGCCCTGGCCAAGCTATTGGAGCGCCTGCACGATTTCACCTGAAGCCGACTGCGGCGCACGCAAGCCCCGCTCGCGCAAGAACGCCCGCCACCGCCGCTCCATGGCCGCCCCCGAAGCAATCATGGGGTTGGACGCTGGATCGACGTTTTCCTCACGCTCCCGCCGGGCGATGGCTTGCCGGGACATCTCGAACGCGGTCGGCAAATCGCTTTCCTGGCGCAGGGCCTCGTCAAAAAATGCCCTGCCAAAATACGTCCATTCGTTTTCATCGTCGCATCCGAACGAAGTCCGGTCTGGGGCGGAGGCGGCGATCACGATGGTCTTCGCGTCGCGCAGCGGCTCGATGAAGCCGCCGGAATAGCAGGCGGACACGACGACCACCCGCCATTGGATGCCGGACTCGTCCAATAGTTGCCGCAAAACCTCAGGCCTCAAGGGGGCTAGGCTGACCGGCCAGAACTCCAACACCACGCTGTGGTCGCTGTCGCCATGGGAGGTGAGGAAAAGAAACAGGATGTCATTTTCCTTGTCCATCAAACTTCCAACCCGCCGCAAGGTTTGGCGCAGGCTGGTGACACTGGCCAGAGGATATTCTGTCGGCGCATTGTAACTGTTGATGAGGGAAATAGTGTGGCCTGCGGCGCCAAAGCGCTCGTCCATCATCTTCGCCACCGCATGGATTTCGCGCAGGAACACGTCCTGCGCGGCGTCGCCGGCTAGGCCGACAAAGAACAATTCGGTTTGGCGCGGGTTTTCCCTGCGCAAACTGGCCAATGCCTGCTCCAGCAGTTTGGGTTGTCGGTAAAACGTTTCTTCCGTGATGGACGTCGGGTCGTATTGGTCGGTGGGAAAGGCGGTTTCGTCGGCGGCTGCGCGGGTCAACGGCCATAGCACGCCGTCATGGATATCAGCCAGCGGCAATGCCACACACAGCAGCAAGCTGCCGACATAGACGGCGGCCAGCCGCAGGCCGGTCGCGGACAACAATTGCGCCATGGCCTTGGCGGTGGCCAACGCCAGCCAGACGAGGGCAAGCGGCGGAATATTGTCCGCCCAAGCAGGCAGCGCCAACCGCTCGCGCAGGTCGGCAAAAGCCCACAGGGCACACCCGATGCTAAGGCCCACGGCCAGCAGCGCCACTAGCAAAGTCGCCAGCATCTGCGGCTTGCCATGAGCCTCCGCCAGCGCGGCGGCGACCATCACCGCCAGCGCGACGGGAAACAACGCGCCATGGAGTTCATGCCACGGCCAAACCCAAACTGATCCGGGCAGCAAAAACTCCCCGGCAAAGCGGACTAAGACGAGCGCCAGAATCAGCGCCAACAGGTTGCGCGGCGCCACGCGCAAGGCGTTTTCGCTGACCGGCAGAAACAAGGCCATGCGGACGCCCGCCGACAGGTTCGCGGCAAGGCCGGTTAGCGCATCGGCAATGGCCGCGCCGCGCAAGCCGCCGGCCTCAGGCGTCCCGCAAGCGGACGGTCAACACGTCGCAGCCCGCATGGTGGACCACGCTGGCCGCCGTCGAGCCGAGCAACACACCGAAGCCGTGCCGGCCGTGGGTGCCGATGACGATGAGATCCATGTTTTGCTCCGCCGCCACCCTGACAATCTCCGCCTTGGGGCTGCCGACCTCGACCCACTGCCGCGCTTGCGGAATGCCCCATTGCCCAGCCAACTCGGCCAGCCGTTGCTGCGCGCCTTCAAGCATTTGCCGAGTGAGGTCAAAGTCAAACGGCATGATCACCCCATAGGCGGAATCGCCCAAAGGCGGAGGCTCCACCACATGGATCACGCCGAGTTCGGCGCCGAACCGCCCGGCGAGTTCGATGGCCTGCCGGGCTGTTTTGGAGTCCGCAGCGAAAAGCTCGGTCGCCAGTAAAATTCTTTGATAGTTCGCCATCATCTTTCCGTCTGTCAATCTGAACCGTCTTCAAAGTAAGCCAACCCAATCTTATGCATAAGAATATCTAACTATGCTCGGCCAATTAGGCACATATAATTTATAGCAACATGAGCGCTTGCGCCATCGCCCTGGACTCGGCGGCGCGTCCCGATCTCCTCCTCCTTAAAGGCGACCCGACACGGTCGCTTTTTTTTGCCATCCCCCCAGGCATAAAAATGCCCGCTCAAAGGCGGGCAGTTGTTTTTATTATCAAAGTCATTGGGCCGACGGGCGGAACCGCCGACGCAAAACGCGTGGTTTATTGTTGTTGTATTCGCCCACGCGCGTTCTCCTCCTCAAGACGACTCTACAATCGAGTTCCGTCCGTGAAACTGGCGCAAAGTCTAAAGAAAAAAAAACTGCTGTCCAGCTTTATCCGCAAAAAAACTTTCACAGCGCCGCACATCTGAAAAAAACTTATTTTTTTCATGATGTTAAAGAAGATTCGGCGCATTTGCATATTTTTTTATAAGGTTGTTTTGGCTAAACAATGCATTTCTCATGGCCGGTTGTCGGGCGCATACCGTGGCCGGCCGCCCATTTTTAGGCGGCGACGGCGGCGGGCAGGGCAGGGCGGCCTAGCCGCGTACAATCCGAAGCTACCGCCGCATGAGGGCAATCGGTTATGCTTTGCGGGCAACGCCGCCCGCCGCAAAGCGCGGACACCCCCAAGAGCCAGCCTAAATTTAAGCCCACCGCCATGAATGCCGCCCGCCCCATCCTCTTAGCCGCCCTGCTATGCCTGCCACTTGCCGCCAGCGGGCCGGCCTGGGCGAAAAAAGCGCCGCCGCCCGCCAAACCCGTTCCGACCGAAGCACCCAAGCCCGCCGAAATCCCCGGCGAAAAGCTGCCCATCGCCCTACTGACGCAGGCTACGGCCAACAACCCGCCGACGCTGCCGTTTTTCCTGCCGCAGCCCGACGACATCGGCCCGCAGGGGGCGCGGCTCGGCATCATCGACGACAACACCACCGGCCGCTTCACCCGCCAAACCTTCGAACTCAAGGAAATCAGCCTGCCGACGGACGGCGACGCCGCCGCCGCTTTCAAGCAACTGCTGGCCGAAGGCCACCGCCATATTCTCGTCAAGCTCCCCGCCGACAGCGTCGCCGCGCTGGCGAAGCTGCCGGAGGCCGCCAATGTGTTGATCTACGACGTGGGCAATAGCGACGACCGCCTGCGCGGCGCCGACTGCGCCGCCAACCTGCTGCACCTGTTGCCCAGCCGGGCGATGCGGGCGGATGCCCTGATGCAGTTCTTGGCAAAGAAGCGCTGGCAGAAAATATTCCTGGTGGTCGGCCCGGAGGCGGCGGACGCGCTCTACGCCGCCGCCGTCAAACGCGCCGCCCAGCATTTCGGCGTCAAAATCGCCGCCGAAAAACCCTGGCAGCACAGCTTCGGCGACCGGCGCACGCCGGAATCGGAAATCCCGGTGTTCACCCAAGGCGTGGACTATGACGTGCTGGTCGTCGCCGACGAGGCCGGCACATTTGGCGACTTGCTGGCCTACCGCAGTTGGCAGGCGCGGCCGGTGGCCGGCACGCAAGGACTGGTGCCGTCCGCCTGGCACTTCACCCACGAGCAATGGGGCGCGATCCAGTTGCAAAACCGCTTCCGCGAGCAAGCCAAACGTTGGATGGCCGAAGCCGACTACGCCGCCTGGCTGGCCGTCCGCGCCATCGGCGAAGCCGCCTCGCGGACAAAGTCCACCGACTTCGCCAAACTCAAAGCCTTCATGCTCGGCAGCGAATTCGCCCTAGCCGGCTTCAAAGGCGTCCCGCTGTCGTTCCGCCCCTGGGACGGCCAGCTGCGCCAGCCGGTGCTGCTGGCGACCGAACGCTCGCTGGTCGCGGCGGCGCCCCTCGAAGGCTTTCTGCACCAGCGCAACGAACTCGACACCCTAGGCGTCGATCAGGCCGAATCACAGTGCAAAACGCCGCCGCGCTAAGTTCTTGGCCTACTCGTCGCCCTCGCAATCCCCGACCTCCAACATCGCCGCCTCAAACGCGCTTTTGTCGTCGGGGTTTTTGTTCATCTTCGCCTTCAGCGCGTTCAACTGGTCGGTCGTCGGCTTCAAGCGCTTGTTAATCGCCTCAAGCTGCGGCTCCAAGGCATCCAACTTATCTTGGTCGTGGGCCTGATGCGCGGCCAATAACTGCACCTTGATTTTCCGCTGCTGGCACAAATCGGCATGGGTTTGCTTCACCAATTGCAGCGCGGCCTCGACGTCTGGGCTGACGGCAAAAGCGGGCATGGAAAACGCCAGACTGGCTGCAAAAATGGACAACGGGAATCTACTCATGAAAAACTCCTGGCAAGTTGTTGTTGTTGTAATGCGCGTAAGGAAGCTCTAATTAAGTCATTGCCTCCTTCCGCGCAGGCAATGCCGTTAAGTTAAGCTTCGATCCGTTCGCCCTGAGATATCGGAGGGCGAACGGATCGAATCTTAAAACCGCTGAGAGTTAAGCCATCCATGCTTTGATACCTCAGCACGAACGGCTTAACTTAAGGGGAATGCCCTCGCAGCGCGTGACCATCTATAAGATTTGGGCGGGGTGATGCGCCAGAAGCAAAACCGGCTTCAGCCGCTTCGTCCCTTATATATACTTTAGTTCGCAATAAGTTGAACT
>JBJSYU010000389.1:0-3691 GCA_046089945.1 Candidatus Methylumidiphilus sp. | reverse complement strand
AGGATGCCGGCGCTACGTCGGTGAGGCGCAAAAAAACCCGCAGCCTTAAGCTGCGGGTTTTTTTGGCCATTAGGACAATTGCTTGGCTCAGTTGGGCTTGGCGTCCAAATGCTCCAGCTTATCCATTTCCTTTTCCAGATCGTCGTCTTCCGGCGGCGGGTTGCCGTCGTGGATCTTGTAATTGCGGTCTTGGAAAAAAGCGTTGCGGATGAACTCGTAACGATCCACCGACGCCTGATCCAAGATTTTCGTGGCGCTCAGCAGGTCGGCGCGCATGTCGATGAGGCGCAAGCTGCCGGTGCCGTAGGCGATGGCTGTCGGGTTGATCCAGTTGATCGGGTTGGTGGCGGTGTCGCCGGCCATCGACACGATGCCCCTAGGCGTGCTGGGGCCTAAGAAAGGCAGCACCACATACGGCCCCGACGGCAAGCCCCACGCGCCCAAGGTTTGATCCAAGTCTTCGTTGTGCTTGTACAGATCCAGCTTGCTGGCCACGTCCACGAAGCCTCCCAGCCCTGCCGTGGTGTTGATCAGAAAGCGTCCGGTGTCGGTGCCGCCTTGCGCCAGCTTGAACTGCAACAGGTCGTTGACCACGACGTTGATGTCGTCAATGTTGCTGAAAAAGTTGGTGACGCCGCGATCCACAAACTCCGGCGTGACCACTTGGTAGCCACGGGCGACCGGCTTCATGACATAATCGTCCAGCGTGTCGTTGAAGCTCTGCACATCCCGGTTCCAATTCTCCCAAGGATCGCGCGGGTCGCGGCTTTTCTCCGCCGTGGCGCATGCGGCCACACTGAGCGCCAAGCCCACCCAGACGGCGGCTTTAAGCTTGATAGTGTTAGCGTTTTTCTTCATTTTTTCTGTTCCTGCTTGATTTCCTCGGAATTTCGGTCAGGATTCTTGCCGGGGAAGCCCCGAAGCCATCCCATGCAATCCTTCATGCCCAATGCTTTTTTGAACCATCAAATGACGGTAAATATAATTCCCCCATCGGCGCTAGTCGAGGAAAAAATCAACGAAAGCCCGGCGAACCTGGAAAAATCCCGCTTCGCCCGGCGCTTTCGCGGCTACTTGCCGGTGGTTGTCGATATCGAGACCGCCGGCTTCGACGCCGCCCGCAACGCCTTGCTGGAAATTGCCGCCGTCATCCCCGACATGGACGCCAACGGCCGGCTGTCCATTGCGGAAACCCACTCCGCCCACGTCATCCCGTTTCCCGGCGCCCGGCTGGACGAGGCCGCGCTGGCGTTCAACAAAATCGACCCCTACCACCCGTTCCGCTTCGCCGTGGACGAAAACACCGCGCTGACCAAAATCTTTCAAGCGGTGCGCGTGGCGGTCAAACGCAACGGCTGCACACGGGCGATTTTGGTCGGCCACAACCCCGCCTTCGACATCGGCTTCCTAAACGCCGCCGTCGCCCGCACCGGCATCAAGAAAAACCCGTTCCACCCGTTCAGCACTTTTGACACCGCGACCTTGTGCGGCCTGGCCTACGGGCAGACGGTATTGGCGAAGGCGGCGCAGGCGGCGGGCTTGGCTTGGGATCATGAGGAGGCGCACTCGGCGGTGTATGACGCGGAGCAGACGGCCCGGCTGTTTTGCCAGATCGTCAACCGCTGGGATGAATTGGCGGCGGGGCAGGCGGGCGCCAGCCTGCCCTAGGGATTGGCCTTCTTAAGACGCCTTGGCGGATTTCAACAGCGTTTGCAGTTCGCCACTCTGGTACATTTCCAGCATGATGTCCGAGCCGCCGACCAGTTGGCCGTTGACGAACAACTGCGGATACGTCGGCCAGCTGGAATAAACCTTCAGGTTGTCGCGGACTTCAGGGTCTTCAAAAACATTGACATAGGCGAACTCCACGCCGCACTGCTGCAAAATCTGCACAGCCCGCCCGGAAAAGCCGCATTGCGGGAAAGACGGCGAGCCTTTCATGTACAGCAGCACCGGGTTGGAAGTGACTTGGTTCTTGATGCGTTCGATGGGGGTCATACGTTGGCGCCTCTGGTTTGGGTTGATGGGCCGTGCAATCTAGCAGAAAAGCGGGCGCACTTTAAGCCGTCTGCGCGCTTAATGCGCTGTTGCGGAAGCGGGCGGGCCTGCGTCCTGTAGGCTGACGAACTGCCGCCCACGCCACAGTGCTACAAACATATTGGTACTTAGGAGTTTCTCGCATGACCGCCACCTTAAACATCGACACCATCCGCCAGCGCGCCGCCGCGTTTGCCAAGGAATTTGCCAAGGCCCATTATGAAATGGGCGAGGCGCAGGATTTCATCCGGGGCTTGTGCCAGGTGTTCGACTTGAATTACCGCCGCGCCGTGCGCTTCGAGGAGCGCGTCAAAAAATTAAGCGGGCGGATTGGGCGGATTGATGGGTTTTTCCCCGGTCGGCTGCTGGTGGAAATGAAATCGACCGGCGCTGATTTGGACAAGGCGTATAGCCAAGCCATCGAATATTTCCCAGGGCTGCCAAACGAGGAAGTGCCGCGTTATGTGCTGGTCAGTGATTTTGCCAACCTGCACCTGTACGACCGCGAAACCAAAGCCCCGCCGTTGGCGATTAAACTGGCCGACTTCCCGCAGCACATCGACGATTATTTATTCATGGCGGATTATGAATCCGTCGCCGTGCGCGAAGAAACCCAAGCGAATGAACGCGCCGCCGAAACCATGGCCGGGCTGCACGACGCCCTCAAAGCCACGGGTTATGCCGGCCAAGACTTGGAAACTTATCTGGTGCGCCTGTTGTTTTGCCTGTTTGCCGACGACACCGGGCTGTTTGGCCGCAACAGCGTGTTTTTGGCGTATCTGCTCAACCACAGCAAAGCCGACGGCAGCGATTTGCACGGGGCTTTGGCGATGCTATTCGACACCTTAAACCGCGCCGAAAACCAGCGCCCGCGCAACCTGCCGGAACATTTGGCGACATTTCCGCATGTCAACGGCGCGTTGTTCAAAGCCCCGTTGGCGCCGTGCTATTTCGACGCCGCCGCCCGGCAAACCTTGATCGAATGCGCCCGACTGGATTGGAGCCAAATCAGCCCGGCGATATTCGGCGCCTTGTTTCAGGCCATCATGCACTTTGACGACGAGGCGGCCGCCGGCAAAACCAAAAAGCGCCGCGAATTGGGGGCGCATTACACCAGCGAAGCCAATATCCTCAAAGTCATCGGCCCGCTGTTCATGGACGGGCTGCACGCCGAATTCCACAAAATCCGCCGCAACGAAGCCAAGCTGAAAGCCTTTCACCAGCGCTTGGCGAAACTCAATTTTTTCGACCCGGCCTGCGGCTGCGGCAATTTTCTGGTGATTGCCTACCGCGAATTGCGGCTGTTGGAACTGGAGGTTATCGAGGCGCTGTGGGGCAAGGCGCTGACCGGCCAAATCGACGTGGATACTTTGATTTTGTGCAATGTTGACCAGTTCCACGGCATCGAAATCGACGGCAGCGCCGCGCAAATCGCCACCGTCGCGCTGTGGCTGACCGACCACCAAATGAATCTGCGCGTGCAGCGCTTCGGCAATTATTTCAAACGCCTGCCGCTAGACAAGCGGGCGAATATCGTCTGCGGCAACGCCTTGCGCCTGGATTGGGCCGAAGTCTTGCCGCCGGCGCAGTGTAGTTATGTGATGGGGAATCCGCCGTTTGTCGGCAAAAAAGAACAAACTGCCCAGCAAAAATC
>JBJSYU010000388.1:0-4350 GCA_046089945.1 Candidatus Methylumidiphilus sp. | reverse complement strand
CGGTGAGGCCGAGCAGGTCGCTCCAGTGTTCGGCGGGCGAGCAGATGCTGACGCAGGTCTGGCTCGCCGCGGTGAAGACATGGTTGCGATCCTTGAAGAAGATGAAGTCGTCGGAGTTGTCCATCATCGCCCGGAAACTGGCGGTGAGCGAGGCGTCCTCGAGCGTGCGCGGCAGGCCCTTGGCGTCCTGCAGGCGGAGTTCCAGCGTCCCGTGACGGTCGACGCCCGGTTTTCGGGTGAATTCGCCGCGCACGCAGCGGATGCGGCCATTGGCCTGGCGCAGGCGGAGGTTGCAGCTGCCGCTGCGCGGGCTGCCGTCCCGTTCGCACTCCCGCTCAAACAAGAGGTCGGCGATGTCCTGGTCGTCGGCATGGATGCGTTCGGCCAGTTTGACCCGTCCGGCGAGAAATTCCGCGGCGGAAAAACCGAGCAGCGCCTCGATGCCGTCATCGACCAAAAGCGGCGTCAGCCCGGCGTCGAGCGCGAGGCACAGGGTAGCTTCGATCATCCTTGAAACCTTATTTCGACTCGGATACCGTGGATTTGGCGAATAAAATCTGATTTCCCAGCGGCGAATCCTAGCGCAAAACGCATGTAAAAAAGGCTCCGCGAGCGGAGCCTTGCCGTTGAGCCGGGCGGGGATGCCGCCGTTCAGGCGAGCTCGATCAGCAGGTCCCTGGCCTGGATGGTATCGCCCGACTTGACGTGGATGGCCTTGATGACGGCGTCGCGTTCGGCGGTCAGCATGGTTTCCATCTTCATTGCCTCGATCGACAACAGCGGCGCGCCCTTGGCGACCTTCTGGCCCGGCTTGACGGCGACCGTCACCACCATGCCCGGCATCGGGGCGCCGACATGGCTGGCGTTGGCGTCATCGGCCTTGGCGCGGCTGCGCCCGGCACCTTCGAGACCGGCCTTGGTCGCCCGCGAGATGCGCGGCTGGCCATTGAGTTCGAAGAAGACCTTGATCTTGCCTTCCTCGTCCGGTGCCTCGGAACGTCCCGTCTGGCGGACGACCAGCGCCTTGCCCTTGTCGAGATCGATGGAGATTTCCTCGCGGTCCTGCAGGCCGTAGAAGAAAGGCGAGGTCGGCAGCAGCGAGACATCGCCGTATTCGCGGCGGTGCTCGGCGTAGTCCTTGAAGACCTTTGGATACATCAGGTAGGAGGCGAGATCGGTGTCGGTCGCATGGCGGCCGATGGCGTGCTCGACTTCCTTGCGCTTGGCTTCGAGATCGACTTCGGGCAGGAAGTCACCGGCGCGGCCGGCCAGCGGCTTCTCACCCTTCAGGATCTTGGCTTCCAGATCCTTCGGGAAACCTTCCGGCGGGAAGCCGAGTTCGCCCTTGAACAGCGAGATCACCGACTCGGGGAAGGCAATTTCCTTGTCCGGATTGGTCACATCCTCCGGCTTCATGTCGTTGGCGACCATGAAGATGGCCATGTCGCCGACCACCTTGGAAGTCGGGGTGACCTTGACGATGTCGCCGAACAGGCGATTGACGTCGGCGTAGGCCTTGGAGATTTCCGGCCAGCGGTGCTCGAGGCCCATGGCGCGGGCTTGCTCGCGCAGGTTGGTGTATTGGCCGCCGGGCATCTCGTGGTTATAGACATCCGACGTGCCGCAGCGGATTTCCGGCTCGAAGGGGGCGTAGGCATGGCGCACGCCTTCCCAGTAGTGGGACAGCGACTGCAGTGCGCCGAGGTCGACGCCCGGGTCGCGCGGGCTACCCTTCAGGGCGGCGGCGATCGAGCCCAGGTTGGGCTGCGAGGTCAGGCCGGAAAGGGCATCCAGTGCGCCGTCGACCGCATCGATGCCGGCATCGACGGCGGCGAGCACGGAGGCGGCCGCGATGCCGCTCGTATCGTGGGTGTGGAAGTGCAGCGGCAGGCCAACTTCTTCCTTCAGGGCCTTGACCAGCGCCGTGATGGCGCGCGGCTTGGCGACGCCGGCCATGTCCTTGATACCGATGATGTGGGCGCCGGCCTTCTCGAGCTGCTTGGCCAGATTGACGTAGTACTGCAGGTTGAACTTGGGACGGCTGCTGTCGAAGATGTCGCCGGTGTAGCACAGCGTGCCTTCGCACAGCGCGCCACTGTCGATGACGGCGTCCATCGCGACGCGCATGTTATCGACCCAGTTCAGTGAGTCGAAAACGCGGAAGACGTCGATGCCTTCCTTGGCTGCCTGCTGCACGAAGTAGCGCACGACGTTATCGCTGTAGTTGGTGTAGCCGACGGCGTTCGAGGCGCGCAGCAGCATCTGGAAGAGCACGTTGGGCACGGCCTGGCGCAGGCGCTGCAGGCGCTCCCAGGGGTCTTCCTTCAGGAAGCGCAGCGCGACGTCGAAGGTGGCGCCACCCCAGCATTCCATGGAGAACAGCTGCGGTGCCATGCGCGCGTAGTAGGGCGCGATGGCCTGCATGTCGTAGCTGCGCATGCGGGTCGCGAACAGCGACTGGTGGGCGTCGCGCATCGAGGTATCGGTGAGCAGCACCTGGGGCTGCGCCTTCATCCACTCGGAGAAGCCCTTGGCGCCGAGTTCCTTCAGCTTGTCGCGGGTGCCCGGCGGGATGGGCTGGCCGAGGTCGAAGTTCGGCTTGATCGGGCGGGCCAGCGGCAGCGGCGGCAGCTTGCGGCCCTTCATCTCCGGGTTGCCGTTGACCGCGACATGGCTGAGGAATTTGAGCAGGCGGCTGGCGCGGTCGCGGCGTTTGGCGAACTTGAAGAGCTCCGGTGTCGTGTCGATGAAGCGCGTCGTGCATTCGCCGGAACGGAACAGCGGATGGGCGATGACGTTTTCCAGGAACTGCAGGTTGGTCGCCAGGCCGCGCACGCGGAATTCACGCAGCGCGCGGTCCATGCGCAGCGCCGCTTCGTCGCTGGTATGGCCCCAGGCGGTGACCTTGACGAGCAGCGAGTCGTAGAACGGCGTGATGACGGCGCCCGAATAGGCGGTGCCGGCATCGAGCCGGATGCCGAAACCGGCCGCGCTGCGATAGACGGAGATCTTGCCGTAGTCGGGCGTGAAGCTGTTTTCCGGGTCCTCGGTGGTGACGCGGCATTGCAGCGCGTGGCCGGACATCCGGATGTCGGCCTGGGCGGGCACGAAGGAGGCTTCCTGGCCGATACGGTGGCCCTCGGTGACGCGGATCTGCGCCTTGACGATATCGACGCCGGTGATCTGCTCGGTGACCGTGTGTTCGACCTGGATGCGCGGGTTGACCTCGATGAAGTAGAACTTGTCGGTGTCGGCGTCCATCAGGAATTCGACGGTGCCGGCGTGCGAGTAGTTGGCGGCACGGGCGAGGCGCAGCGCGGCTTCGCACAGCGCCTCGCGGGTGGCGGCGTCGAGATAGGGCGCCGGGGCGCGCTCGACGACCTTCTGGTTGCGGCGCTGCACCGAGCAGTCGCGCTCGAACAGATGCACCAGGTTGCCGTGACGGTCGCCCAGCACCTGCACTTCGACGTGGCGGGCGCGGCGCACCAGCTTCTCGAGATAGACCTCGTCGTTGCCAAAGGTGGCGGCCGCCTCGCGGCGGGCGACTTCGATGGCCGGGGCCAGTTCGCCTTCGTTCTCGACGACGCGCATGCCGCGACCGCCGCCGCCCCAGCTCGCCTTCAGCATCAGCGGGTAGCCGACGGCGGCTGCCATCGCCCTGGCCTTTTCCAGGTCATGCGGCAGCGCGGTGGTGGCGGGAACGACCGGCACGCCGGCCTGTTCGGCCAGTTCGCGCGCCGCGACCTTGTTGCCCAGGCGGCGCATGACGTCACCGTTGGGGCCGATGGAGGCGATGCCGGCCTTGGCGCAGGCATCGGCGAAATCCGGGTTCTCGGACAGGAAACCGTAGCCGGGGTGGATGGCGTCGACCTCCGCTTCCTTGGCGATGCGGATGATGTCGTCGATGTCGAGGTAGGCCTGGATCGGCTTCTTGCCCGCGCCGACGAGGTAGGACTCGTCCGCCTTGAAGCGGTGCAGCGCGAAACGGTCCTCGTTGGAATAGATGGCCACGGTGCGGATGCCGAGCTCGGAGGCGGCTCGGAGGACGCGGATGGCGATTTCACTGCGGTTGGCGACCAACAGGCTACGGATGGGCTTCATGGATTTATCAGCGAACAGAGGGGTAGAGGAAGGAAAGCGAAACGAACGACAAGCTTACACGCCGTTAAAAATCGATTCACGAATAATATATCGACAATTCAGTAAATTGCGAAGATTTTTCGTCGGGTTTCGGGTGCCCCTGGTCCGCCATGCCTCTTCCGTCGCCTGGCTTGTCCAGCCCTGTGCCGGCTGGGAGAATACCCGGTTCTTTCAGCTCTGGAGGAAAACGCATGAGGGTGGTCGTGCAAC
>JBJSYU010000387.1:0-4392 GCA_046089945.1 Candidatus Methylumidiphilus sp. | reverse complement strand
GGCATAAGGCAGGTCGCGGGTGTCATGCACCAGTTCCGCCGCCGCGCAAAATGGACATTGCATGTTCATAGCTCTTTGAAGGACACGATGAGTACATCATCAATGACGGTGAGTTTCAGGTAAACCGCCCCGGCTGGCGTGGCGGGCCGATAAACGTCTTGCCAAACGCGGTGATCGGCATGCGTGGTCATGCTTTTGTAGAAATCTGCCGGGGTCAGCGCCATGACAGCAGCAACAATCCCGTCAAAGTCCAGCCCCAGCGCCGCAGCGCCCGCCAACGCAGACACGGTGGCACGAACCTCACCCGCTTGCGCCAAGCTTTTGACTTTCGACAGTTTGCAGTGGGGTGTGCTTTTTTCCATCAGACCGACATTAACCTAATGGGTTAAATTTGACAATGCCGGAATTTGGCCTAGTGCATGACCACCCGCCACAACGGCGCATACAGCCGCTCCAGCCACGCCTCAAAACCATTATCCGCAGAGGCTAAAACTAGGCTGTCAAAACTGGGATAAGCGCGGGCGAGATAAGCGTCTTGCTGCACTTCGCCCGTGGTGTTGTAGCCGCCTTCATATTCGCGGCGGGCGGCGTCGCTGTCGCCGTTGCTGGCCAGCCACGCGAATGCGGTTTTGCAGGCCAGCGGCAACGGGCGGCACATGCCGCCGCGCCAAGCTTGCACCAGCACGGCGAGGCAGGCCCGCGCTTCGTCCGGGGCCAAGGGTGGCAGTTCGACTACGCCGTCGGGGCCGACTTGCACGGTGTAGAGTTGCAGTCCAGCGGCGCAGCCGGCCAGATGGCTGACCCAGGGGCGGGTCAGATTGTGCCATTTCGGCATGCCTTTTTTGAGGACGGCCTGCGGGCGGACGAGGATTTGCGCACATTCGCCGTCGTCGTTGTGGCGCAGGCCGGGGAGCCAGTCTTCCAGCCGCAGCGACTCGCCGTCGTCGTCAAATTCCAACGCAATTTCGGCCGGCCGGCCGGCCGGGTGCGGCCATTGCGCCAACACGTTGGCGGCTTGGGCATAAGCCGCATGGGCCGGCTGGGCGTAGCTTTGCTGGGCGATGTCGGCGAAGCCGGCCAGCGGCAGGCGGCCTTCGCGGATTTGCCGCTGTTGGCGGGCGGCGAAGCGGGCTTCCTCCAAGCCGGGTTCGGCGGACAGCGCAGCGGCTAGCAGTTCGTTGCCTAGGAAAAACTGTTGCAGCCGGTCGAAGGCGAAGGGTTCGATGTCTTCGCTGGCCACGGTGTCCATGTCGAACCAGACTTTCAGCCGGGTGTTGAAAAACGCCTTCACCGGATGGCGCAGGAACAGCCCCAGGCTGTCCAGCGTCAGCGGCGCGGTCTGCACGAACGGCGGCAGTTCGGCAGTGGCGGGGCGGTCGGGGAGGTTGTGGGCGTCGCGCCATTCGCGGGCGTGGGTGAACAGCCGGGCATCATGGCCTTCGGCCTGCGGCGGCAGGAAATAGCGGCGGCTGAAGGCTTGCAGTGGGTGTTCGACGGTGAGTAGCCGCAGCAGGGCTAGACCGCCGTCTTCTTCTTTCCCCTCTCTTTGCGGGAGAGGGGGGTTAGTCCAACCCGCCGCCAAATAGTCAAACAACTGGCCGACCAGCAGCGACGGCGGGCGTTCGCTATTGTCTTGGGCGCTGCGGCCCACCCAACTGATGTACAACTGTTCGCGTGCGGACAGCAGCGCCTCCAAGAACAAATAGCGGTCGTCGTCGCGGCGCGAGCGGTCGCCGGGGCGGTAGGCTTTCGCCTGCGCCATCAGGTCGAAGCTCCACGGCATGTGGGTGCGCGGGTAGTCGCCGTCGTTCATGCCCATCAGGCAGACGATTTGAAACGGGATCGCCCGCATCGGCAGCAGGGTGCAGAAATTCACCCGCCCGGCCAAAAAGCGCTGCGTCAAGGTCGGCTCGTCCACGCCGGACAGCCACGCTTCGCGGACGACGGTGATCGGCAAGGCTTCGTCCAAATCCACCTCGGCGCAGACCTCCTCAAACCGCCCCAGGCTTTCCAGCAGGCGCTCCAGGCTGAGTTGCTCGCGGTCGGAGTCCGGCGCAAAAAAATCATCGAGCAACTGCCGCAGGCGTTCCACCCAGACCGGCGGCGTGGCGCTAGTGGCCAGCACCCGCCAATGTGTTTCCAGCGTGTCCAACAGCGCCGCCAGCGGGCCGATCAGCGCGGCGTCCAAGCCGCCGATTTCGTCATACGGCTCGATGTCGGCATAGGCTTCGCCGCCGCCGACGGCATAGCCGAGCAACATGCGGCACAGGCCGAAGCGCCAACTGTTTTGCTCCAAACCCGGCAGCAGGCCCAAGGTCTCGCGCTGGCCGGCATGCAAGCCCCAGCGGATTCCGGATTCTTCGATCCAGCGGCGCAGCATGGGCAAATCGTCCTCGCCGATGGCAAAGCGCTTGCGCAGCGCCGGCACATCGAGCAAGTCCATCAAATCGCCGACGGCAAAGCGCGATTCGGTCAGGTGCAGCAGCGCCTCCACCGCCACCATCAACGGGTTGTGGCCGCGCTCGCTTTGGTCGGTCAGGCTGTAGGGGATGTAGCGCGGGTCGGTGAAATCGATCTGGCCGAACACCGCGCTGATGTGCGGGGCGTAGGTGTCGATATCGGGCACCATGACGATGATGTCACGCGGCTGCAACGGTTGCCCGGCTTGTTGGCGCTGGGCGAACAGATCGAGCAGATGGTCGTGCAGGATCTCCACTTCGCGCTGCGGGCTGTGGGCGATTTGGAACAACACGGAGCCGTCGGCGCTGGCGGCGGGCCGGTCGTCCGGGTTGGCGGGCAGCGGCGCCAGTTGCAAAATCGCCTGCTGCACCTGCTGCAACAGGCTGCGCCGCCCGGCTTCGCCAAAATCGTCGAACAGGTCGATGCGCTGGAACCAAGCGCGGTAGTTTTCCGGCTCGTCGAACTCGTCGAGCAGGCGCACATAATCGCGGCCCTGCTTGCCCCAAGCCGCCAGCAGCGGGTTCGCATGCAGGTGCAAATCTTCGTCTTTCAAATCCTTGGGCATCAAGGGCTTGTGCTGCTGGCGGCGGCGTTCGGCGCGCAACAGTTCCTTGTGTTCGATGATGTCGGCCCAATAAAACTGGCAGGGATTGTGGACACACAGCAGGATTTGGCAAAACTTCGCCAGCCCGGCCAGCGCCTTCACCATTTGCTGCGGCAGCGAGGAAATGCCAAACACAATCACCCGGCGCGGCAAACGCGGCGGGCGCACGGTGGCCTCTTCCAAGGCCGCGATGAAGCGCTCGTGCAGCAGGGCGCGGCTGGTGCCCCGGTGTTCCTCCGGCACGTCGCGCAAAATCGCCCGCCAAATTTCCGCCTGCCAGACGTGTTCCGGCGGCAGCGGCTTGGCGGCGCCGTGGGCGTCGCGCAACTGGTCTAGCCCCTCGGCCCAATCCCTAAGCCAGTCGGCGCGGTACACCTGATACTGGTCGAGCAAGTCGGCGAGGCATTCGGCCAGTTGGTGGCGCTTGCGGGCGTCGGTGTCGTCGTCCAAAAACTCGCGCAGCGCGACGAAACGCGCATCGGCCAACAGCCCCGGCAATAAACGGAACAAGCGCCAAGCCATCGCCTGCTTTTCAAACGGCGACACGTCCGGCACATCGTCTTTCGACAGCACTGATTGATAGGCGCCCCACAAAAAACGCCCCGGCAGTTGCGGGGCGATGGCGGCGCAAATGCCTAAGCCGTCGGCCTCGGCCAAGGCAATTTTCAGCCATTGCGACATGCCGTTGCTTTGCACCAGCACGATTTCGTTTTCTAACGGCGCCAACGGGTGCGCCTGAATCCAGGCGACGACGAGGCTGCGCAGGCTTTCGAGTTGGTTGGAATGGATGACGGCGAGGCCGTTGGCTAGAGGCGCTTCGATGGACATGGCTTGCGTTCCAAGGCTGGATGCGGATTTCTGCGGCGTATTATGCGCTTGTTTCCGGCTGGCCGGTGCGGGCTGTTTTTAGCCGCTGTGCTGGCTGGGCTAATTGAAAAAGTTGGGAGATGAAAGATCTTCCCTTGTTTACTATTAGTCCCTGCCGTTTTTCGATGAAGACTGTTTTGGCCTTTTAAAATAACGGCTTGTGAAAAAACAAGCGTGTGGAAAACTGCGGGCGCCGAACTGCGTGGGCTGTGGACAAATGATCGGGCCAAATCCATCCACCGCCGCCTGAGCGCTTGTCCACAGGGCCGTGGGCGCCTTTATCCACAGGGGTGGGCCGTAGCGTCGGCATCCCTGCCGACCTTTCACGTTGGAGCGCGGGCATCTTGTCGGCTTTATTTTGATGTAAAAGTCGGCAAGATGCCGGCGCTACGGTTTTGGGCAAAAAAAGGCAACACCGCGTCGTTAAAACGGTGTTGCCCCAAAAGCGACGAGGTTCAATC
>JBJSYU010000386.1:0-5162 GCA_046089945.1 Candidatus Methylumidiphilus sp. | reverse complement strand
TCCACCTCGTATCTCCCCCCCCCTCCCTCTTTCTCCCTCCCCCGACAACCCCCCCCCGCTACGTCGAGATTATCGCCGAACCCAAGCCGATCTGCCCGGCCCCGCGTTACAATGCGCCCATGCCCAAGACCATCCACGACCCGCACGACAGCTTTTTCCGCGAAACCTTCTCGCGCCTCGACATCGCGGAAGACTTCCTGCGCGAATACCTGCCGCCCGCCGTCGCCGCCGGCATCGATTGGGCCAGCCTCAAAATCGCCAAGGACAGCTTCGTCGAAAAAGCGCTGCGCAAACACTTCTCCGACTTGGTCTACAGCGCCCGCCACGGCGACCGCGCCATAAAAATCTACCTGCTGCTGGAACACAAAAGCAGCCCCGACCACTGGGTTTCCCTGCAACTGCTGCGCTACCAACTGCGCATGTGGGAACTGCACCGCAAGCAACAGCCCGGCCAGCCATTGCCGCCGGTCATCCCGCTGGTGCTGTACCATGGGCAAACGCGCTGGCGGACGCCCACCGAATTCCATGCACTGTTCGGCGAACTCGACGCCGCGCTGTCGCCCTATGTGCCGAATTTCCGCCACGCCCTGTGCGACCTCAACCTACCCGAACCCGAACAGATTCGCGGCAATGTGTTAAGCCGGCTGACGCTGCTTGCGCTCAAGCACATCTTCGACGCCGAGCCGAAACGCGCCTTGGCCGATATCCTGCCGCTGGCCGGGGAGATCCTCGACCGCGAAACCAGCCTGGAAATGCTGGAAGTGGTGCTGCGCTACTATGTGCAAACCACGCAAACGCTGGACGAACACGACATCCACGAACTCATCATCGAAGCCTCACGAGGAGAAGACTATATGCCGACCTTCATCGACCGTTACATTGAACTAGGGGAACAGCGCGGCTGGCAAAAGGGCCAGCAGGATGGCTGGCAAAAGGGCGAGCAGGAGGGTTGGCAAAGAGGCCAGCGGGAGGGCTGGCAAAAGGGCCAGCAGGAGGGTTGGCAAAAGGGCGAGCAGAAGGGCCAACGCAATATGCTGCTGCGCCAAATGGCCGGCAAATTCGGCACACTGACCGCACAGCAACGCCACCGCGTCGAACAAGCCGACAGCAAAACCCTGCTGCGCTGGTCGGAGCAAGTCCTGTTCGCCGCGACGGCGGACGAAGCCCTGCGCTGACTTCCGGGAAGCTTAACCATGCCGACCTTCATCGACCGTTACATAGCGCTAGGGGAACAGCGCGGCTGGCAAAAGGGCTGGGAGAAAGGTTGGCAGGAAGGCTGGCAAAAGGGCTATCAAGAAGCCATCCTGCTACGCCTAATGACCCGCAAATTTGGCACAATTACAACAGAACAACGCCAGCGCTTAGCGCAAGCCGACAGCGAAACCCTGCTGCGCTGGTTGGATCAAGTCCTGTTCGCTGAGACGACTGACGAAACCCTACTCTAAACCGCGCCCCAACAAGCCAAACAACCCCCATCCGCTAAACTACCCCGCTTTCGCAATAGAAGGACTTTCACCGCATGCCCACTGGATTCGCCTACCTAGACGCTGCCGCCACCACGCCCGTCGAACCCGGCGTGGTTGCGGTGATGCTGCGCTACCTCTACGCCGACGGCCTCTACGCCAACCCCTCCGCGACCGCCCACGATTTTGGCCTCGCGGCGGAAGCCGCCATCAACCAAGCCCGCCGCGACATCGCCGACGCGCTGCGCTGCGAACCGCGGGAAATCATCTTCACCTCAGGCGCCACCGAAGCCAACAACCTCGCCCTGCAAGGCATCGCCCACGCTCACGCCGCCAAAGGCCGCCACCTCATCGTCTCCGCCATCGAACACAAAAGCGTGTTGGCAACCGCCGACGCCCTGGCCCGGCAAGGCTTCAACGTCAGCCACCTGCCGCCCCAGCCCAACGGCTGCGTCAACCCCGAAGACCTCGCCGCCCTGCTCCGCCCCGACACCCTGCTCGTCTCGCTGCAACACATCAACAACGAAACCGGCGCGGTGCAACCGATAGAAGCCTGCGCCGAACGGCTGGCCGCAGCCGGCGTGCTGTTTCATGTGGACGCCGCGCAAAGCGCTGGCAAATTCGACCTCGACCTCAGCCAGACCCCGATAGACCTGCTGTCGCTGTCCGCCCACAAAATCCACGGCCCGAAAGGCATCGGCGCGTTGATCGTCAAAAACCGCCCGCGCCTGCGCCTGCAACCCATCCTCTACGGCGGCGGGCAAGAATACGGCCTGCGCCCCGGCACCCTGCCCACCCACCAAATCATGGGCTTCGCCGCCGCCCTGCGCATCGCCTGCGCCCGCCGCCAAACCGACCACGCCCACGCCAGCCGCCTGCGCCGACTCTTTTTGGAAACGCTGCAAACCATCGGCGGCTTCGCGCTGCACGGCGGGCCAGACCGGCAATCGCCCTACATCGTCAATTTCAGCATCGCCGGGCTAGACGCCGACGCCCTCATCAACCACCTGCGCCCCGACATCGCCCTCGCCAGCGGCGCCGCCTGCGCATCCGGCGCCATAGAACCCTCGCATGTGCTACGCGCCATGGGCCTAAGCGGCGAACGCCTCTACGGCGCCGTCCGCGCCAGCTTCCACCGCCACACCACCGAGGCCGAAGTCAGCCACGCAGCGGCAAAAATCCGCGCTGTCGCCGCCGCATTCAACGCAGAAACCCCGCCGCCATGAACCAAAAAGCGCGCCCACTCTCCACCGCAAACCCACCCAATCAAAACGCCGCCGAAGCCGAACTCACCCGGCTTGCCGCCCGCTATATCTGGTGGAAAACCCCGCAACAAGCGCCGCAAACCCCCAGGCGCATCATCGCGCAAGTCATGAACATCGGCGACGGCGCGGACATCTACCCGTCGTTCCGCTTCATGTATTGCGAACTGGCGCGCTTGCCCGCCGCGCAATACCTCGAAAGCGGCAATATCGTGGCAAGATTGAACCTGCCGAACATGCGCCACACAAAAAGCCAGCGGCTTGCGGTTTACCACGGCGCACCGGCCTTGCGGCCATGGCATGGAACGCCCAAAACTGGAGTGCAAGATTGATCTTGCACAGGGCGCCGGCCCTTGCAAACACGCGCAAGATAAATCTTTTGATCGTTCCCACGCTCCGCGTGGGAATGCCTGCGCCGACGCTCCGGCGTCGCGTTTTGCGGCATTGCTGCGGCACCCGCCACGCGCCGCAGAGCGGCGATGGATGCATTCCCACGCAGAGCGTGGGAACGATCAAAATATGCGGCCCCGGTCACATGGCACAGATCCGCCCAAGCATCCGCCGCGTCAGTCAGCAAACCCCATGCCGCCGCCCCGCCGTTTCCGCCGCAACAAAACCCGGTAATATTCCCCAAAAGAACTGCTTGCCGGGCAAGGCTAAATGTGTGAAAAATTACCCATCTTTCACCATGACCGAATAAGGAGAACGCCATGCCCGCCAACCGCGTCAACGCCACGCTCAGCCCCGAACAAGCCCAAGCCATCCACGCCGCGCTCGCCACCTTGCGCGAAAACCTGCCGTTTCTGATCGACCTCACGCCCGACGAACGCAAAGGCATGTTGAAATTCGGCGAGAAAAACCGCTCGTTCGTCGCCAAAGCCCACGCCATCGCCGCGCAACACCCCGAAATCCTCCCCGCCAGCTTCAACCTTGCCGAACTGCAAGCCGATGTCGGCCTCGTCGAAAGCCTCTACCCGCTGCTGCACCGCGTCACCGACCTGCAAGGCCAACTCGAAGACACCTACTTCGCCGCCGGCAGTGAAGCCTACGCCGGCGCCCTGCTGGTCTACCAATACGCCAAAGCCGCCAACCTCGCCAGCGGCGTACTGGAAGACGCCCTCGACGACCTCGGCAAACGCTTCGCCCGCCGCAGCCCCAATCCCACCAGCAAAGACCCCGGCGCATAAGCCGCGCATCACCGCCCCACCGCCCGCCATCCAGCCCGCGCCTTGGCGCATCGCGCCTGCATGGCGGCGAATGGCGGGCGGATGCGGCGGCATCGCGCCTGACTGGCGGCGCATCGGCGTTGGCCTCGCGTGAATCAGCGTCCATTGCCAAAACATCAACGTTGCCTGTCCGGCAATCAAGCGCGGATGTTTGCCAATGAAACCTGACTCGCCGCGCATCACGCCTGCACTGGCACGGACACAAACGCGAGTCACCGCCCATCAAGCCAGACTCGCCAACAGGCAACGCCGAGCCGTCGCAGGTCAATGCCGAACCAGCGGCAAGGCCGCATGAACTACGGTGACACACGCTTGCAACACGCGCATAGAAAACTGATGTGGCGGGATCGAACGTTGATGGCCCGCACCGCCATCGCGGGCGCGGAAACAGGAAAGACGATGGGCGGGAGGGCAAAATTTATCTTGAAACCATCCGCGCAAGCATTAGCGAAATGCGCCAGACGTACCGTCGGCTGAAAGTGCGCAGATACAAAGCGGCGAGGTCACGTTCGCGCATTGTGGGCTGGGTTAGCGCAGCATAACCCAATAACTTTGCCGGTATGGAAAATGTTGGATGGCATCTGACGCTCCATCATCGTGCCTCGGAACGCCGAAGAGATTCTCCGGAACACAGGAACGGTCTAAAGGTTTTTGGCAGTGGGGCATTTAAAAATGCTCGACAGCATCGCGAAGGAGCAGAGCAATACGCGGCAGGAAGCCACTGGATAAGCGCAGCACTTCCCGACACAGCACACGACTCAATTTCACCTTCAAACCAGACTAAGGTAGGCAAGTTATGACTCAGAAAACCACGATATCATTTTTCACGCTGGCGGCGGCGACAAACCTGACGGTCAACGATGACAGTTACTCAGGAACAGTGTCGGCAGACAACGTAGACGGGTTGGCAGGCGACGACATCCTTTACGGCTTGGATGGCGACGACACCTTAAACGGCAACGCCGGGGATGATTTCCTCTATGGCGGCTCCGGCAATGACACGCTGATAAGCGGCTCAGGCGATGACCAATTGTTCGGCGGCAGCGGCAATGACACGCTTGTGGCCACTGTGCCGCCGCCCGTCACCGCTGCCGAGCAAACCAACACCAACCAAACCACGATAACTGCCACCGGGCAGACCTTGGCGATCAGCCTGACCGCGCCGACAGTCACCAGCAATGGCTCGGCGCATGTGGAAGGCTTGGTCAGCC
>JBJSYU010000385.1:0-3358 GCA_046089945.1 Candidatus Methylumidiphilus sp. | reverse complement strand
TCTACGCAAACTTGCGAAGATGATATGGGAATATTTAAAGGGATTTACGATGTTAAGATAGGAAAGAAAAATTCCTTCTATCGACTTGGCCGAACGTGGCGTGCTGTGATGTTAAGTTTTTTTGCAATTGGGAACTAATATGAACATCTCCGACCTCATCTCCTACCCCCCAGCATACGGCATTGACATGGACAGCGACGAAGTTGAGGCCAAGCTGACTGAGCTTGGCATAGATCCCGCCAACTGCACCATAGGCGAAGCTCTCAATGCCTTAAACAAAATGCCCTTAGCCTCTCGCCGCGCTGGCGCACCACGCGGCAACCAAAACAACAAACGCCCCGTAACCCGCGATAACGTTTTACTCATTCGCCTCACCGACGACGAACAAAAAGCCATCGCCGCTGCCGCTGGCAGTATGCCCGTGCGGCGATGGGTGCGCGAAGCCGCCTTAGAAAAAGCAATCCAACAACCTAAATAAAAAAAGCCGAGGCTCACCCCTCGGCTTTTTGTTTCACTGCTGCAAATACTCCTTGCTCACCCCCACCAACCCCACTGGTTTACCCTGCGGCCTGCCCTTGCCCTTGCCCCTAAACTTTATCTTAGCCTGCCGCATATTCACCTTCCCCCCAAACGAACGCCCACCGCCACCGCCACCACTGCGCCCCATCTGACTACTGGCTACTGACTTCTGACTACTCCCCTTCGGCATATACACCCCCGCCCACGCCACATTATCCCGCGCATACTGCTGCCGCAACCCCAACAACATTGGCAACTGCGCATACTGCCCCAGCACCCGCGCCCGATCTGCGCCTGGTTTCGCATCATCATACGCCCGCAACGCCTGCCACCCGCTTGGCCCTGCCCGCTGCGTCACCACCCGCTCCCACTGCGTCTGCTTCGCCTGCGCCTCTCTCAGTTTGGGAAGTCCTGAGTCCTGAGTTTTAAGTCCTAAGTTTGGTTTTGCTTGCGCCTTTGGTGCGTAGCTGGGCTGTGCCTTTGGTGTATACACCGCCTTCCCTGTCTGACTACTGACTACTGGCTTCTGACTACTGACTACTGATTTCTGACTACTACCGCCCAACGCCTTCAACGCCCGCGCCCAATCTGCCGCCGTTGCCGTGCCACGTGTTGCGCTATCCACTACCCGCTTAAGATCAGCGTTCCCCTTCACCAACGCCCCCCGCGCTTTGCTGTCCATCGCGTTATACGCCTGCCAAAATTCCGCACTCGCCTGCTTCACGCTTACCCCACTTGCCGCCCCACTTGCCACCTTGTTACCTGCCACTGTGCCACCTGCCACTTTGTTACTTGCCACTGTGCCACTTGCCACTTTGCCCCCCTCCGCCGCATAATACTTTTGATATAGCGGCTCGGCTTTCCATTTGCTTTGTGCATCCAACATCTGTTTAATCACCGGATTATTCTTTAACAATTCAGCCCGCTCAGCCCCTGCCCCCGCCGCGTTATAGCGCTGCAATAGCGCCATATTATCTGGCCCAAACTGGCTACGCATCGCCTCATCCATTTTGCCCTTTAGCTCACGCGCCGCCGCCCACTCGGCTGGGTTACTCTCTACCTTATTGGCCTTGGCCCACCCGCCCAACATCAGCGCCGCTAATCGGTAATGCTCCGCCGTTGCCATATCATTCAGCTTGCCATCTAGCAGCGCTGCCAATATTGGCAAATCCTTTTGCGCCTGATACCCCACCTTACCTGGTGGCAATGTGCTATCCACCATCCGATAAAACCCATCCCGCGCATCGCTTAATGCGCGTTTGTCGGCTGGCATATTGTTGCGGATTACATCCACCATGCTGGGCATCGTCATGCCTTTCAATAGCGTGCCTAGCTGCGCCTCCGTCCAACGCCCACCATACATCTGCGTTACCAACCCCGCCAATGCACTTGCATCCATCGCGCCCACACTGCCCACTGTTTTAGCATATGCCGTGCTACGTTCCTTCGGGTCTGCCTTTGCCAATGCATCAAACTGCTTGGTATACACCAACTCAAACCACGCCCGCTGCGCCGCCTCTGCCGCGCTATCGTTACGCCGTTTGTAATCATCAATCATGCCTGCATCCACCGTGCCCAGCCACGCCTTCAATTGTTCCCCATTCCAATGCCCATCTTGTTGCGCTTGCGCTAAAATGTCTGTGCCAATATTGGCTGCCAATATTGGCAAGTTCTTGCGCCACGTTTCTACCGCCGCCTTATACGCATCAAAGTCAACCTTGCCCGTGTCCGTCATGAACGCCTCTGCCTTGGGTGCGCTCGCCGCCAACGCCTTCAACACCTCATTGCGCCGCACTTCCACCGCCTCTGCTGGGCTGGCCCCATACACACTCTTTGGCACATACGCCGCCGCCCCGCCTGCTGTGCTACCTGCTGCTGTGCCACCTGCCCCTTGCCCTACAACTTTATCTAACGCACTCGCCGCCACCACTGGCTTACCCGCCCCATCTACCACTGCCATGGCCGCCCATTTCTGCTTTTCAATTTCGGCTGGCCCCTTCCTATCCCAAGGATTTTTGATAATGGCCGCATCCTTTTGCCCGTCAAACTGCTGGCTGATCTTCTCTTTCTCGTTCCATTTCCAGTTACTCAGCGGGTCACGCTCGGCCCCTGGGTTGGTGGCATACTGCGCCTGCGCCACGCCTAACACTGGATTGGCACTCGTCACCGCTTGCCGCTCGGCCCTACTGCCAATATTGGTAACAGGGTTATACACTGCGCCTTTCTCATTCGCCGCCGCTGTGTTATAGGCACGCTCGCCCTGCGCTTCCACTTGCACCCGTTGCCCACCCATAAAACTAAATAGCGTTTGTGCCCCACGTTGCTGGGTGGCTTTGGTCTGCGCTGCGCGTATGATCTCAATCGCCTGCGGTAACTGGCTCATGGGTAGGTTTTTCTCTTGTGCCAATGCCTGTGCCAATGTATTGGCATCCTGCGTCATCAACCGCTGCCAATATTGTGCATCGCGGTTCTGTAACAATGCCTGTGCCAATAGGTAAGGCTGGCTGTCAAACCCTTTTTGCCTTTGTCGCTCGCCTGCCAAGTCGCGTATGGCTCTGCCTAAATCATAGGCATCTGTCGGGTTAACAGGTGCGCCCAACATACGCCGCCCCCATCCCTCAATATCAATCCCGCCCACACTTCCACCACCGCCCATCAGCGCACTCGCCCCGCGTATCATGTTCGCCTGTGGTATCACATTGCCAATACTGCCCCAACCATACCGCGCCTGTGTCTCTTCATACTCCTTACTCCCTGGGTCGCCGCTTACCAACAAATTCATATACCGCAGCGGCAAATCAATCATCGGCCCGGGTCTAAACCCGATCATACCCATGCG
>JBJSYU010000384.1:0-3363 GCA_046089945.1 Candidatus Methylumidiphilus sp. | reverse complement strand
AGCAGGTTGACGTGGATGTTGCCGTTGCCGGCGTGGCCGAAGTTGACGATGGGCAGGCCGTGGCGCTGCGACAGGGCGTTTAGGCCGGTGATGAGGGCGGGGAGCGCGCTGACCGGGACGACGACGTCTTCGTTGATTTTGCCGGGGGCGACTTTGCGCAGGGCGGGCGACAGGGCTTTGCGGGTGCGCCACAGCGCGGCGACTTCTTCGGCGTTGCGGGCAGCGCTGAATTCGAGCAGGCCGTCCACGCGGGCGGCGGTTTCGATGGCTTCCGCCGCCGCGTCTAGGCTGGCTTCCGGGCCGTCCACTTCGATCATCAGCAAGGCGCCGGCGTGTTGCGGCAGGGCCACGTCGGAATATTGGCGGATCATGTTGATGGCGTTGGCGTCCATGAATTCCAACGCGCAGGGGGTCAAAGGCTGCGCCATCAGCCGGGCAATGGCGCAGGCGGCGGCATCGACGCTGGCGTAGACCGCCCGCAAGGTGCGCGTGGCTTGCGGCAGCGGGGTTAGTTTCAGCGTGGCGGCGGTGATGATGGCGAGGGTGCCTTCGCTGCCGACGATCAGCCGGGTCAGGTCTAGGCCGACGACGCCTTTGCTGGTGTAGACGCCGCAGCGCAGTTCGCGGCCGTCGCCGGTGACGCCCCTAAGCCCAAAGATGTTGTCGCGGGGGGTGCCGTATTTGACGGCGCGCGGGCCGGCGGAGTTGTAGGCGAGGTTGCCGCCGATGCTGCAATAGGCGGCGCTGGTCGGGTCGGGCGGCCAGAAAAAGCCCAGCGGTTTGAGCGCGTCTTGCAGGGCTTGGTTGGTCAGGCCGGGTTCGACGACGGCGTAGCGGTTGTCGGGCGACAGTTCGAGGATGCGGTTCATGCGTTCCAGCGACATGACCAAGCCGCCTTGCGTCGGCACGACGGCGCCGGTGGTGCCTGTGCCGCGTCCGCGCGGGGTCAGCGCGACGCGGTGTTGGTTGCACAGGCGCACCAGCGCGAGGACGTCGTCGTGGCTGGCGGGGAAGGCGACGGCTTCCGGCGGCGCATGCCGTTTGGAGTTGTCGTAGCCGTAAGGCCAGCAGTCGGCGGGGTCGTCGCGGATGGCGTCGGCGGGCAGGATTTGCCGCAGTTGGGCGAGGAATTCGGGCGGCAGGGCCATCGGTTTATTCGCCAAACAATTGGTGGTCGATCAAATCGCACAGGCAATGGGTGATGAGCAGATGGGTTTCTTGTATCCGCGCCGTGGACGGGCCGGGGATGCGGATTTCGATGTCGCTGTCGCTGAGCAAGGGCGCGAGGGCGCCGCCGTCGCGGCCGGTCAGCGCGATGACGCTCATGTCGCGTTCGTGGGCGGCGGTGACGGCGGAGAGGATGCTGGAGGAGTTGCCGCTGGTGGTGTAGACCAGCAGGGCGTCGTTGCCGTGGCCTAGGGCGCGGATTTGCTTGGCGAAGACTTCCTCGTAGTGGTAGTCGTTGGCGATGGAGGTCAGCGTGGAGGTGTCGCAGGTCAGCGCGATGGCCGGGAGGCCGGGGCGTTCGCGCTCGTAGCGGTTGAGCAGTTCGGAGGAAAAATGCTGCGACTGCGCCGCCGAGCCGCCGTTGCCGCAGACCAGGATTTTGCCGTCGTTGACCAAGGCCTGCGCCAGTTTCAGCGCGGCGATTTCGATCAGTTCGGAGAGGTTGGCCTGGGCTTCTTGGATGGTTTGCAGGCTGGTGGCGAATTGTTGGTGGATGCGTTCTTGTAGGGTCATGGGGGTTTGTGGCGGGTGGTGGGGGTTGGATTTAAGTCCCCCCGCCCTGTTGGGAGAGGGTTAGGGTGAGGGGTGAACGGCTAGATTTTTAAGACCCTCACCCCAACCCTCTCCCTGCGAGGGAGAGGGAGCTTAAGCCTGAAAAGCGGCTTTGATCCATTGTATCGCAAGCTTGCCGCCGTCCGGGGAAACCGCCGCCACGTCGAAACGGGTCGGGCGGTCGATGCGTTTGCAGGCCAAATAATGGCTGGCGGCGACAATCAGCCGCGACTGTTTGCGGGCGCCGACGCTGGCCAAGGCGCCGCCGTGGGTTTGGCTTTGCCGGTAGCGGACTTCGACAAACACCAGCATCGCGCCGTCGCGCATGATGAGGTCGATTTCCCCGCCCCGGCAGCAGTAGTTGCGTTCGACCAGCGCCAAGCCTTGGCCTTGCAAATAGGCCAGCGCGGCGTCTTCGGCCTGCTGGCCGGCGGTCAAGTGTGCGGCCTTGGGTTTGCCGAACAACCACATCATGGCGTAGGCGCTGTCAGGCCGGGCTGTAGCGTCGGCGCGATGCCACGCGGTTGCAGCGTCGGGCCGTCAAACTGGGCGCAGTGCAATTGCCGCTGGATGCGGTTGCCGCTGCGCAGGCTCAACACGCCGGTCGCGCCGTTGTAGCGGCTTAAGCCGGCTTTCAGCGGCCCCAACTCTTGCGACAACTGGTAGGCGTCGATGCCCATCGGCAGCAAGCGTAGATAAAGCTCCGGGGTCTGCCGCACGGTGGGCAGCATGCTTTTCCGCGACAGCGGGTCGCTGTCGGTGTTGAGCAGCCACGGGCTGTCGCAGAAAGTCACGCCGCTCAAATCGTTGTTTTGCGCCGCGTCCGGCTGGCCGTTGAAAATCATCGAGGTGGCGTAGATGGGAATCTTGCCGGTTTGCTGGTTGATGATGTGCGGGTTCAGCAAGCGGCCGTCGTTGGAGTTGGCGATTAGAAAAATGAACTCCGGGGCGATTTGGCTGGTGGAATCGCCGGACACGCCGGCCAGCAGTTGTTTGGCGGTGCCGGAATAGTCCGCCGCGCCGGACGGGTAGGTTCTGACGCTGGCGATTTTGCCGCCTAGGGATTTCCAGTAGCTGGTGAAGTGGGTGACTAGGCGTTGACCCAGCGCGGTGGCCGGGGCCAGCAGCAGGGCGTTTTGGCGGCCGTCGAACCAAGCGAGACTGGCGGCTTGTTCGACTTCTTGTTCCGGCGTCAGCGCAAACTGGTAGAGCTTGTCGCGGTTGAGGCCGTCAATCTGGTTCAGCGCCAGCACCGGCACCGGGATGTCGCTGGCCGCGCCAAGCGTGGTGACTTCTTCTTTGGTCAACGGGCCGATGACGAATTTTGCGCCCTGGCTGGCGAAGGTCTGGTACAAGGCGCCGACGTTGCCGGTTTGCGTGTCCACAAAGCGCAGTTCCGGCTTGTTCGGGTTGGTGTCGGCGCTGGATGCCGCCTGTAGGCCGGCGCGGACGGTCTGCCCGGCGATGGCGTATTGGCCGGTCAACGGCAGCAACACGCCGACAAAGCCGTTGTTGACGGCGGGCGGCGGCTCTGGGGTTGGCGCAGCGGGGGCTGCGGGGGGCGGCGGCGCAGGCGGCGGGGTT
>JBJSYU010000383.1:0-3614 GCA_046089945.1 Candidatus Methylumidiphilus sp. | reverse complement strand
CGCGCAGCACTTCCAACACGCGCCGGTCGAACTCCGGCAATTCATCGAGAAACAACCCGCCGTTGTGCGCCAGTGAGATTTCGCCGGGGCGCGGGTTGCCGCCGCCGCCGACCATGGCCGGGGCGGAGGCGGTGTGGTGCGGGCTGCGGAACGGCGGCTCCAGCCACGCCTGCGGGTTGAACACGACATCGCTGACCGAAGCCACCGCCGCGCTTTCCAGCGCCTCGGCCTCGCTCAACGGCGGCAAGATGCCCGGCAGGCGCGAAGCCAACATGGATTTGCCAGTGCCGGGCGGCCCTAGCATCAGCAGGTTGTGGCGGCCGGCGGCGGCGATTTCCAGCGCGCGTTTGGCTTGGTAATGGCCGTGGACATCGGCCAAGTCGGGGGTTTCGGCGCTGGCTGCGACGGGCGGGGCGGGCGGTTGGAATTCGATGCGGCGCTGGCCGTTGAGATGGGCGCAGACTTCCAACAAGTGTTGTGCCGGCAGGATTTCCACATCGCCCGCCAACGCCGCTTCGGCGGCGTTCTCACGCGGCAGGATCAACTGCCGCCCGGCCTGCTTGGCCTGAATCGCCGCCGACAAGGCGCCGACGACCGCCCGCAGTTCGCCGCCCAAGGACAATTCGCCCAAGCATTCGATTTTTTCCAGCGCGTTTTTGCGGACTTGCCCGGAAGCGGCGAGTATCCCCAAGGCTATCGCCAGATCGAAGCGCCCGCCTTCTTTAGGCGTGTCGGCGGGGGCCATGTTGACGGTGATGCGCTGCTGGGGGAATTCAAACTGGCAGTTGATGAGCGCCCCGCGCACGCGGTCTTTGCTCTCTTTGACGGCGGTTTCCGGCAGGCCGACGATGGCGAAGCTGGGCAGGCCGTTCGACAGATGCACTTCGATGGTCACCAGCGGCGCGGCGATGCCCTCGCGGCTTCTGGCGTAGGCGACGGCGAGACTCATCGCATCCTGCCGCCTTCAGCCTTTAACTGTCCGACAACTGCCGTTCCAGCTCCGCCACCGTCGCTTCCAGCTTTTCCAGCTTTTCGCGGGTGCGGGCCAAGACGGCTTTCTGCGCTTCAAACTCTTCCCGGCTGACCAGGTTCATTTTTTCAAAGGCGCTTTGCAGGATGGCGTGGAAGGTCTTGTCCAAATCCGCGCTGAGAGCGGACAGGCCGGGCGGAACGGCGGCGGACAAGCGTTGGGCGAGGTCTTCAAGATGGTTGGTGTTTAGCATAGGGGCAAAGGATAACGGACAGGGGCCGTGGCGTCTAGGCGGCGCGGCGGAGTTTATCGGCACGGCAGACTTATAACCACGCCAAAAGGCATCATAATAGCGGCGACATTCACGCAAGCGGAGACAATCACAATGAGCAACGAAGAGCAAAACCAATCGGTGCGCCTGTCCGTGCTGGGCATGCGCTGCGCGGGCTGCGTCAGCGCGGTGGAAGGCGCATTGCAGGCAGTGCCGGGCGTCGTCAAGGCGGAGGTCAATTTCGCCGACCACAGCGCCATGGTGCAAGGCGGGGATATCGACGCGCTGAAAAAAGCCGTGCGCGAAGCCGGCTTCGACGCGGCGGTGATGGAAGGCTTGGACGACCTTAGCGGGCAAGAAGAACAAGAGGAGGCGCGTTACCAATCCCTGCTGTTGAAGGCGAAAGTGGCGGCGGCGTTGGGCGTGCCGCTGATGATAGGCGCGCATTTCAACTGGTTCCCCGACCTTGGCACCGTCGGCGGGGCGCGGTTTTGGTCTACCGTCGCGGCGCTGACCTTGGCGGTGATGTATTACGCCGGCGAGCATTTTTACCTAGGCGCGATTAAGTCGTTCCAATTGCGCCAATACAATATGGACACGCTGATTGCGCTCGGCACCGGCGCGGCGTGGATATTCTCCACCACCGCGATAGCCTTCGCCGGCATCCTGCCGCACCACGCCGAACACGCTTATTTTGAAGCGGCGGCGATTATCCTCGCCTTTTTAAACTTCGGCTCGGCGATGGAAATGAAGGCGCGCGGCAAGACCTCCTCGGCAATCCGCCAATTGATCGGCTTGCAACCGCGCACCGCCCGCGTCGTCCGCGACTGCGCCGACATCGACGTGCCGATAGCCGACATCGGCTTGGGCGAAACCCTGCGCGTCCGCCCCGGCGAGAAAATCGCCGTCGATGGCCGCGTGTTGGAAGGCCATTCCAGCATTGACGAATCGATGCTGACCGGCGAATCCATCCCGGTGGAAAAAAGCGCCGGCGACGAAGTCATCGGCGGCACCATCAACGGCAACGGCAGCTTTTTGTTCGAGGCCACGCGCATCGGCCGCGACACCTTGCTGGCGCAAATCATCGGCAGCGTCCGCCAAGCCCAGGCCAGCAAGCCGGCCATCGCGCGGCTGGTGGACAAAGTCGCCGGCGTGTTCGTGCCCGTCGTAGTCGGCATCTCCGTGTTGACCTTCCTGGTCTGGCTGATCTTCGGCCCGTCACCGTCCTTAGGCTATGCCTTCGTCACCGCCATGACCGTGCTGGTCATCGCCTGCCCCTGCGCGTTGGGCTTGGCGACGCCGATTTCCATCATGGTGGCGGTCGGCCGGGCGGCGCAGAAAGGCATCTTGATCCGCAACGGCGACGCCTTGCAATCGGCCGGCAAGCTCAACTGCGTGGTGCTGGACAAAACCGGCACCGTCACCGAAGGCAAGTCCCGTGTGGCGCTGGTGGAAGCCGCCGACGGCTGGGAGGCTGACGCCGTGCTGCGGCTGGCGGCCAGTTTAGAAGCCGGCTCCGAGCATCCCTTGGCCGGGGCGATTCTGGCCGAAGCCGCCGCCCGCCAACTGCAAGCCGCGCCGGTCGAACAATTCCAAGCCGTGCAGGGGCGCGGCGTGCGCGCCTTGCTTGAAGGCGAACTGGTGCTGCTGGGCAATCAGGCGTTCATGGAAGACAACGGCATCGCCACCGGCACCCTGTCCGGGCGCGTCAAAACCTTGGCCGGCCAAGGCCAAACGCCGCTGCTGCTGGCGGCGGGCGGCAAAGCGGTGGGCGTGATTGCCGTCGCCGACCCGATCAAAGCCGACTCCGCCGCCGCCATCGCCCAGCTTAAAGCACTAGGCGTGCGCGTACTGATGGTGACGGGCGACCATCTGGCGACGGCGCAGGCCATCGCCAAACAAGCCGGCATCGACGAAGTCCGCGCCCAAGTGCTGCCGCAGGACAAGGCGGCGGTGGTCAAGGAACTGCAAGGGCGCGGCTTGGTGGTCGGCATGGTCGGCGACGGCATCAACGACGCCCCGGCGCTGGCGCAGGCCGATGTCGGCTTCGCCATTGGCACCGGCACCGACATCGCCATCGAAAGCGGCGACGTCGTCATCATGCGCGGCTCGCTATTGAAAGTCGCCGACGCCATGGCGCTGTCGCGGGCGACGGTGTTGAACATCAAGCAAAACCTGTTCGGCGCGTTCATCTACAACACCCTGAGCATTCCGATTGCCGCCGGCATCCTCTATCCAGCCTACGGCCTGCTGCTCAACCCAATGATCGCCGGCGCGGCAATGGCGCTGTCCTCGCTGACCGTGGTCAGCAACGCCAACCGGCTGCGTTCGCAGTAAAAGGCAACCCCGCCCGGCGCCGAAGCCCGTCATTCC
>JBJSYU010000382.1:0-12252 GCA_046089945.1 Candidatus Methylumidiphilus sp. | reverse complement strand
ATTTGAAGCCAACGGCACAAAAAAGTCGCAACTGCGGGTGGCGAAGACGACCGAATCCTTCACCCCAGCATTATTGCCCAGCAGATACTGCACATATTGGTCAACAAACGACAACGGGTTGCCGAAATCATCGACACCCCCGACGCCTGGATCGGCATTAGGATCGTTGACGCCGGTATTGGCGAAGCCAAAATCCACCAACTTCGGGCCGCCGGTCGTATCGTCGCGGGCAACCACCTTGATATTCCGGGTGATGGCAGATTCGCTCGATCCGGCTTGGTTATTTAAGCCAAAGGCATTAGGGCCGTAGGGTATCAAATAATGGTCAGGCCCGAAAAACTTATCTGGCGTAGGCGTCACCAAGGTGCTGTTGGTGCTGATGGCCGACGTGGTCAACAATGGGCCAGCATGGCATAGATTGCAATGGTTGGCCTCAAAAGCCGCGAAGCCTTGCTGCAAGGTGGCGATTTTTTCCGGGGTATACCCCATGCCCTCCCACGTCGGCACATGCGCGGCATTGCGCGGCGTCAAATCGATGGGCGCCTGATCCGACACTAGCGTGGATTGATAAAGCTGCAACGCCAAGCCAAAGAACATCGAGAAATTGGCTTCCATCTGGTTGTAAGCCACCTGCCCCGGTGGCCCGCCAAACGGCCCGATGCCCGTGAATGACCAGTATTTTTGGTTGAACGCTTTGGACACCAACTGCTTATAGGTGGTTTTCAAGCCGGGTTTCAAGTTGCCTGCTGTGCTGTAACTGTATACCCCTAGCACACTGTCTTCGTTATGCACTTTTTGGGTTTGCAGCGGTTGTCGCAGCAACAGTTTGCGGCCAATGTTTGGCCAAACGCGCTGTTGGCAAGACATTTCCACATCGTTCAGCGGCGGGCCTACCGAAAGCGAGGCCAGCGCCGAGTTTTCCAGGCGCAGGCGCTGTTTCGACACGGTGCGGGCATTCACTTTCACCCATACCCCGGCATTGGCATCACGATCCCCCCATGGACTGCTACCGTTAAAAATATTGTTGGCGCGGCCATCCCAGAAATTGCGGTAGTTGAAAATTGCGTTAATCACCGTGGGCGTGTTGCGCGGTTCCACCCGCCGGGTGCCCACCGCGCCGACATGGAAAATCGGATCGACACTGCGGCTGCAATCGTCATTCTTGCCGCTGAATTGCGACGCGCCGGTGAAGCCACCGCTGAATGTGCCGGAGGAAGACACCACATCATCGGTTTTAAATGTGACCGTGCTGGCGTTGTTCAGCGGATCGCTAAACTGGTAAGTGGGGAAATCGCCAAGCCGCAGCGTGTAATTTGGCCCGCCACCGCCGGTGGGCAGCGCTTGAAACGTCTGGCCGCTGGGCTGGTTGCTTTTCAGGCCGGGATCGAGTTGGTTTTTCACGCGCCGATCCGCGCCGGCGTGGAAATGGCAAGAGCCGCAAGCCATGCCATCGCTGCCTAAATTGACATCCCAAAACAGCGCTTTGCCCAAGGCAATCGCAGCGTTTTTATCGACGACAATAGGACTGGCGCCATCCAGCAAACCCGGCACCGGGGGGATTGGCACTTTTTGCAATGGCATAGGCAACGGCCCATGGCCCGCCGCGTTTTGCGCCATCAGCAAAACCCCGGCAAATACAGCTAAATGAAATACCTTCATGGCACACCCGCTTTTGAGGATATTAAAATTAAAGGAGGGCCGCTGATAGTAGGCGGCGACACTGATAGGGTTAAGGCAAGCTCCGTGCTTTAGTCGTTGCTCGTTCCCAAGCTCTGCTTGGGAATGCGGTTCGGGAAGCTCTGCTTCCCGCCGCGCATTGGGAAGCAGAGCTTCCAAGGCTGGGTTCCCAAGCGGAGCTTGGGAACCAGCCGAAATAGCGGTTTCTACGCCCCGCTGCGCGTTTTGCGCCGCGCCAAGGACAGCAAACCCAGCAAGCCGCTGCCAAACAGCCACGCGGCGGCAGGAATCGGCACGGGCGCGGTCACTGCCGGGCCGAGTTTGACATTGTCGATATCTAACGAGAAGGCAATGCCATTGGTCGGGGTTTGCGGATAGCCGTTGTAGTGTATCCAAAACGCGTTGATATTCTGGAAATCACTGTTCAGCGTCAACACGCCGTCAAAACCATTGACGACTTGCTGATAGGCTACGCGGGTGGCGTAGTTGGTGCCGTCTCCGGTGCTTGAATTGGGGTTTACGGCGGTGTTGAAGCCCAAAATCTCCCAATACTCATTGCTGCCCGGCGTGGTCAGCGGCGGGTCGGGCGGCAGGATGATGCCGTCAACAATGCTTGGGTTATTACCATAGATCACATTGGCGTCACTGATCGGCGCCAGAAAATCCATGCTGCTGAGGCTGAATGCCGTGCCATCGACAGCGCGGATGTAAACGCCGCTGGAGTCCGAGTGATAGCCCAGCAAGGGCGGAGTAGGGCCGGTGGTGACTCTGTGCAAATGCGCGGTGAAGTTGCTGGGGTCGTCCACGACGCCGACAGCCGCGCCATCTTCGTAATAGCACCCGCTGAAACCCGTGCCGGCGCAATTGCCGTTGGCAAGCGGTTCAAGGTTTGACTTGCCGCCTATCGAGCCTAGGGTTAAGGTTGAAAAGTCCAGCGTCACTGGCGTGGCAATCGCCGCTGCGGCATCGGCGGTTATCGCGCTCAAAGCCACTAAGGCCAAGCCGCCGAGCAAGGTTGTGCTGCGTTGTACTGGGTTTGTCATGCTTTTCTCCAGAAAGGTTAAAAATTCCAAGACGCTGTCTTGGCGGTTAGGATGATGCCCAATCTCCCAAAGGCAAATTATTATTCCCTATATCGCGCCCATGACTTTAGGTGCGCTGTTTTCTGCGGGCGAAGCCGAGAATACCCAGCAAACCGCTGCCCATTAGCCACGCGGCGGCTGGGATGGGAACAGGGGCAGTTGTGATATTTAATGCATAAAAATCTCTGGGTGTAGTCCAGTTATTGACAGCACTGTTGCTGCCACCCAAATATATGGAATACACTTGATTAGCTTGAGCCAAAAATGTAAACGGGCTGCTTGTGTTCACTATCGCAGAGTACGAGGCGCCGCCATTGCCGACACCTAAACCATCCACATAATTGACGCCGAGCGTTCCGAATGGATCGCTCTGGGTAAAATCTTTGCCTTCTGGTGGCACTTTTGTTGGGCTATTCCAACCTGTGTGGTGCGAGTATCCAGAGCCGGGAGGAACTGTTGGGTCTATACCGTCATTAAGATGCGTGAGTGTGTCCATACCAGTGAAAACAGTAATGCCAAAATCAGCAAAAACATTATTGACTGAAGTCGGACGCAAGGTCACATACGTGTTCACGGCAGACCGGAATAAGCCAATGTCGGTATTGTGCGCCCAGCCTTGCGGCTCTGCTTCACCGTCTTGCCAAGCACCTTTGGCTGTATCAATGTCGGCTTCAACGCTATACCGAGCAACGGCGTCTGCCCTAGAAATTTCCACGGCATCCCCTGGGTTAGTAATTTCGACCGCCCAATTTAAAGCGGATGCGCCCACATAGCCAAACGGCAAGGTGGTGGAAGTTACTGTGCCGACCCAACCTGGACTTGCGGTTGGATAGGTTGCGTTGCTCCGGCCATATACCCAACCATCCGTGCCGCCTTGGCCTGGCGCTAAACCGGCGTTGAATGTGTTATACATGGTCGTCGAAGCGGAAGCGCCGGCGATGCCGACAACCACGAGCGTGGCCGCTTGCATGGCAGTTGCCATGGCCTGAGTCAAGCGATTCTTTTGCATAAATAAATGTTCCTGAGGGTTGAGAGTTTGGATACTTGGCTTGGGCCATCGGAGTTAGCTGGCACCAAGCTTGAACAACGGAATTAAGTTGCGAAGTGTATGCGACTACAGGCGGCGTTGCATGTTCCCTCATGCCTTGTCCATAGGCAGCGACGCCATTCGATGGGCGCAACGCACGGAAAAAGCAAGCCTGCAATTAAGCGCATGATTTTTTAAGCAACAAATGCGCCCAATCGCTAAAGCCTTGCCAACAATAGGCGGTGAGGCTGCGAATGCGGCTCGGCATGTGTCATATGGCGCAGTGTATGGCATATGCCACACCGTTGCGGCGGCAGAGGGCGGATGTCCGCCGGGCTGCTGGGCCAAGATTGGCAAAACGCGCCGCCAACCGGAAAAGCCGGTTTCCGCCGCCTCTTTAAATGCTTGGCAAGCGGCCAGTTTGCCATACCTGAACGCTGGATTCCGGCCCCCGGCTTGGATGACAGCGATTTTTTCGGGATTGGCTGAAACATCTTGCCAAGCAGGCAAGATAATGGCTTTGCAGCCCGATAGGGGGATGTTTCTCCACATAGCCGGCCGCGGCTGGAAACCGCCCGCACTTGGCGGCACAATAGCGCCTTGTTTATCCATTGCAAGAGAGAAAATCATGAGCTTGACAAACGATACTCCCCTGGTCAGCACGGATTGGCTGGCCGGGCATTTGGGCGCGGCGGATGTGCGCGTGTTGGACGCGAGTTTTTTCCTGCCCAACCAAAACCGCGACGCGCAGGCGGAATACCGGCAGGGGCATATCCCCGGCGCGTTGTTTTTTGATATCGACGCCATCGCCGACCACGACACCCATCTGCCGCATATGTTGCCTAGCCCTGAGGATTTTGCCGAGGCGGCGGGGCGGCTGGGCATCGCCAACGACACGCAGGTGGTGGTTTACGACAGCAATTTTTTCATGGCTTCGGCGCGGGTGTGGTGGACGTTCCGGGTATTTGGGCACCAGCGGGTCAGTGTGCTGGACGGCGGGCTGGCGCGTTGGCGGCAGGAAGGGCGGGCGCTGGACGCGGAGACGGCCAATGTCCAGCCCCGGCCATTCACTGCGGGTTTTCACGCAGAACTGGTGCGCGATTTGGCGCAGGTGCAGGCTTTGCTGGGCCAGCCCGACGCGCAGATTTTGGACGCGCGCGGCGCCGGGCGTTTCCACGGCCGCGAGCCGGAGCCGCGCCCCGGTGTGCGCGGCGGGCATATCCCCGGCAGCCGCAATCTGCCTTACAAAAGCCTGTCGGACGAGGCGAGCTTTTGCTTGAAACCTGCGGCGGAATTGGCGGTGCTGTACCAGCAGGCGGGCATCGACACGGCACGGCCTGTGGTGACAACCTGCGGGACGGGGGTGACGGCGTCGATTTTGGCCTTGGGTTTGTATTTGTTGGGCAATGAGTCGGCGGCGGTGTATGACGGCTCGTGGACGGAGTGGGGCGGGCGGGCGGATGTGCCGGCGGAAGTCGGTTAAACCTTGCAGGTGCGGCGCGGCGGGGCTTGCGGCCTTAAGGCATGCGTTGAACCCTTAAGATTGACAAATAGGCGCCAACAACGCCCCGATTGGGTTGCGGGCGGTCGGGCTTGGCGGGTATCCTCTGGCGGTCAATTCACATCAGCCCATTGGATACCTTATGAAGCTCACAGCATCGCAGATTTATTCGCACTTCGTCGGCGACGGTCTGATTTTCGGCCACACCGGGCCGGACAACGCCATCACCCGCTTCGCACCCATCGACGATTGCGCCCCCGGCGATTTGGTGTTTGTGGACAACGCCAAATATCTGCCCGCGCTGCGCGAGCGCCAGCCGGCGGCGGTCATCACCGACGCGGCCATCGCGGCGGAGTTAGGGGCGGACAGCGGCATCGCCGTGTTGCTGGCGAAAAATGTCCGGCTGGCGACGGCTTTGGTGAAGCAGGCTTACGACGACCGCGACTTTTACAATACGGAATGGCCGCGCATCCATCCTTCGGCCATCGTCCACGACAGTGTGGTGGTGCCTGGCCGCGCGGTGATCGGCCCCGGCGCGGTGGTCGGGGCGCATGTGGTGCTGGGCGAGGGCGCCGTGCTGATGGCGAATGTGGTGGTGGAGACTAACGCCCGCATCGGCGCGGGCAGTGTGTTGCATCCGGGCTGCGTGGTCAGCCATGGCTGTGAAGTGGGGGCGCAGGTGATGCTGAAGGCCGGCTGCGTGATTGGCTCGGAGGGCTTTGGTTTTGCGCAGGACGAGAAACGCCGCAATTACCGCATTCCGCACACCGGCAAGGTGGTCATCGAGGATCGCGTGGTGATCGGCGCGAACACGACGATAGACCGTGGCACCTATGGCGTGACGATCATCCGCTCCGGGGCGATTATCGACGCGCTGTGCCACATCGGCCATAACGTGGATATCGGCGAGGATTGCATCCTCTGCGCCCACACCGGCATTTCCGGCTCCAGCAAGTTCGGCCAGCGGGTGATCGCGTCCGGGCAGACCGGCGTGTTGGATCATGTCAGCGTCGCCAGCGATTCGGTGCTGCTGCACCGGGCGGGCATCAACCGCAGTTTGAAAGAGCCGGGGATGTACGCCGGCGGGCCGGCCCAGCCGTTGAAGGATTATTTGAAGAATATCGCCGTGGTGCCTAGGCTGGCGGAGATTTGGTCTAGGCTGCGGGCCTTGGAGAAGAAGGTGGCGGAGTTGGCGGGGAAATGAACCCATACATGCCAACTTAAGACATAACCTACTGAAATAAAGAATCAAAACCACGAAAGGCACAAAACACACGAAAGGAAAACCCAGGCTTTTCGTGCATTTCGTGTCTTTCGTGGTTCATGCTTTTTTACTGGCTTTGAGCTTAGGTTGGCGCGTATGGGGAATGAACCTTAAGCAGACAAAGAATATAAGCCGATTGGACGGAGTTTAGAGACATGGGCAGACCGCCGAAACCTTGCGAAGCCAATGATTTCCTGTGCCAGCATGTGGCCTTGCTGCGCAACAGCCTGCGCCGTTGGACGGGCCGCGAACTGGTCGATCCGCGGATGGGCGAGCGGGAAGCCGCCCGCTTCCTGTTCAACGCGCCGTTCGCGGTGTTGTCGCACGACACTTCGCTTGAGCCGCTGTTCAATTATGCCAACCAGACCGCGTTGAACCTGTTTGCGATGGATTGGGAGGGCATCACCGCCCTGCCCTCGCGCAAATCGGCGGAACCTGAAAAGCAAGAGGAGCGCGACCGCATCTTGGCGGAAGTCGAGGCGCATGGCTTCATCGCGGGCTACAGCGGCATCAGGATCGGCCGCCATGGGCGGCGCTTTGTGATTGAGGATGCGGTGGTGTGGAACGTGGCCGGGCCGGGTGGTGGCCCCAACCGGGGGCAGGCAGCTTACTTTAAAAGCTGGAAATTTCTGTAAGCATTCGGGGCAAAGGCATCAGGTCTGGACTGATGCCTCGGGGACAATCTCGAACTGGCAAAATTCGGCGGTTTTTTCCAGCAGCCTGGAGATCCTATAGCGTTCCAATGGCCCTAGAACTTGAGTGCGCACCGCCATGCCGTCACCGCCGCGCAAGCGCACGGGCCGGGTGATTAGGCTGAACCGCCCCTCGCCCATGTTGGAAAAAAAACAGGGGTAGGCTTTGCGGGGGCTGGCGTCATAAAACACTTTCACCAGGCTGACTTGCACGGCCAGCAGTTCAAAGCCATAGTCGTTGGGGACATTGGGGTTGCGCCCTGGGCAGATGATGCCAAACTGGATCAGCTTGCCGTCTGTGAACAGGCCCAGCAGGTTGGCGACCGGCAAGGGCACGCCTGGCGACTCGATGACATAAAACCCTGGCGCGTGGGCGGGGCTGACTTGGCACACAAACCCGCTGGAAGTCTTGTCCGGCAACGCCGGAAATGGCTGCACCGCGAGCGGATGCGGTTGGTTGAACGTCCCGGAAGACTTGGACAATTCGATCCTTGCCGCCAGCAAATCATGCTCGTCCAACGCGAGCAGCTTGATATTGGCTTGCGCCTCGTTGCCGGAGGACATCGCCGCGACCAGATTGACATAGCCCGCCACCACGGTCGAGTTGCGGCTTTTCTTGCCCGGCAGAAAACCCAAGCCGCCGCCGCCCAAGCGGACTTGGACATAGTTTGACAGGCCTGCGGAAAAACCGGAGCTTCGGTTCAGCGGAGGCCGCGCCAGCGCGTCGAACACTTTGCGCAAGGGTTCCATAAACGCATAGCGCAGATCCCCTTCCCCGGCAGGCGCGCCGTCCTCGTGGCTGAGGCTGGAAGGCGCCCCGCCGGAATCCAGATCCACGACGAAATCCGCCCTTTTCTGCTCGGTCGCAGGTTCCCGGCCCAAAGTGACCGTGTGGGCGTTGCGCTGCACAATGTCAAAGACTTGCTGGATTTCTGCCTGCCCTAGCCGGTAGGGGCCGGCCAGACGGAACGCCAGCATGCGCACATACAGCTCCTCCACGCAGCACGGGGCGGGGTGCGACAATTCCGGGCATGCTTGCGCCCAACCCAACAAGCCGTTGCGCTCCGCCAAGTGGTAAAGCTCGTTCAGGCGCAGCCAGATTGAGCTGGAAGCCGACTCGTACATCAAGGCCAAACGCAGCAGCATCAGGTTGTAAGACCTTAAGGCGGCGTGGATGATTCTGCCTTGGCTGTCTAGGTCAAAGGCTTCGCGGAAGCGGGCTGCTTGAGTGATGGCGTAATAGCCTTGCGCCAGCTCGGCATGGAACTGGGCGCTTAATTTGGCGAGCTTGCGCACGCCCGGCTCCAGCGGCAGGGGCTTGCCTAGAAACTGCGCGGTCAGCGCTTCGCCCGCCTTAAACACCGGCGCAGAGAACAACTCCAAGGCAGCGCAGTAGAATGCCGGTTCGGGTTTGGCCGCGTTGAGCGCCTGTAGGCCGGAAAACAAGCGGGCAAAGCGCTCGCGCTCGCCGGTCGGCAAGCCGGCCAGCCAACGCGACAGGTAGTCTAGGTTTGGCTCGAAAGGCAGTTCAAGATTGTCTGTTGCCATAGCTGTGTCCACACTGAAAAATCTGGCCGCAAGGCGCATCCCGCCTCACCGGGCTGTTGCGCGGCGTCGCAAAAGCCTAGCCCCCACACGGGCACGGACTAGGCTTGGAACGTTGCGGCGCAATGCGCCGCAGCCGGTCAGGTGATGACCGTGGGCTTGTCCATGCCGCTGCGCGGCTTCACTTCGCTTAAAGCCTCCGCCAGACCGATCAAATCCGCCAAGGCGTCCTGCGTCTCCAGCCCATGCATTTCGGGGTCGCGCTCGTAGCGCTCCAGGTAGATGCGCAAGGTGGCGCCCTCGGTGCCGGTTCCCGACAAGCGAAACACCATGCGCGAGCCGTTGGTGAAGCCGATGCGCAAGCCTTGGCGCTCGCTGACGCTGCCATCCACCGAGTCCTCGTAGCGGAAATCATCGGCGAACGCCACCTGATAGTCGCCAAACGACTTGCCGGGCAGATCCGCGAACTGGCCGCGCAAATGCGCCATGACGCCCTCGGCGGCGGCGGACTCCACGCCCTCGTAATCGTGCCGCGAGTAAGAGTCGCGGCCGAACTTCTTCCAATGCTCGCGGACGATCTCGGCGACCGGCTGCTTTTTCACCGCAATCAGGTTGAGCCAAAACAGCACCGCCCACAGGCCGTCCTTCTCGCGCACATGGTCGGAGCCGGTGCCGAAGCTCTCCTCGCCGCACAGGGTGATTTTCTTCGCGTCCAGCAGGTTGCCGAAGAATTTCCAGCCGGTGGGGGTTTCGTAACAGTCGATGCCCATGGCCCGCGCCACCCGATCCAAGGCTTGGCTGGTGGGCATGGAGCGGGCCACGCCGCGCAGGCCACCCTTGTAGCCGGGCAGCAAATGCGCGTTTGCGGCCATAATCGCCACGCTGTCGCTGGGCGTCACAAAAAAGCGCGTACCCATGATCATATTGCGGTCGCCGTCGCCGTCGGAGGCCGCACCGAGCATCGGCGCGCCGGGCGCGTACATCAGCGCCGCCAGCTCATGGGCGTACACCAGATTGGGGTCGGGATGGCCGCCGCCGAAGTCCTCCAACGGCACGCCGTTGATCACCGAGCCGTGCGCCGCCCCCAGGCGCTCCTCCAAAATCCGCCGGGCGTAAGGGCCGGTGATGGCATGCATGGCGTCGAAGCACAGGCTGATGGAGCCGGCCTTCAGCGCGGCGGCAATCAGTTTGAAGTCGAACAGATGCTCCATCAACTGCGCGTAATCATCCACCGGGTCGATGATTTGCACCGTCGTGGTGCCCGCCTGAAATTCGCCCAGCACGTCCAGGTCGATGTCCGGCAAATCGCTGATGCGGTATTCCGCAATCTCCAGGCTGCGGGCGTAAACGGCATTGGTGAAGCTTTCGGTGGCCGGCCCGCCGTTGGTGGCGTTGTATTTGATGCCGAAATCCTCGTCCGGGCCGCCGGGGTTGTGGCTGGCGGACAAAATGAAGCCGCCGTGGGCATGGTGTTTGCGTATCACGCAAGAGGCGGCCGGCGTGGACAGCAAGCCGCCCTGGCCGATCAGCAGGCGGCCGACGCCATTGGCTGCGGCCATCTTGACGAGGGTCTGCAAGGCGTCTCTGTTAAAATAGCGCCCGTCGCCACCCAGCACCAGGGTCTTGCCCTGCGCGTCGCCCAGCACGTCAAACACGGACTGCACGAAATTCTCCAGGTAGTTGGGCTGGGTGAAAACCTTCACTTTTTTCCGAAGGCCAGAGGTGCCGGGCTTCTGATCCCGGTAAGGCGTGGTTTTGCGGGTTTCTGCTTGCATCGAATGGCAATCCTGAAGGCTGAGTTGAGGAATGTGCGTATTCTAATGTATTCGGCTTTTGTCCAAACAAATTTATGGGGCTACGAAAGATGAATTTTTGCCGAACCTTGTTGTGGCTGGCGCTGGCCATGGCCGGCGCGGCCGCAGCGGGCGAGACTCCAGACGTGTGGCTGCTGGTCGAGACCGAGCCGCGACAACTGAAAGTCATGCAGGGCGAGGAGGCGCTGGAAGTGTTCCCCCGTGTCGCCATCGGCCTGCACGGCGCCGATGTCGAGAAGGCGCGGGGCGACAAAAAAACCCCGCTGGGCGAGTACCGCATAGGCTGGGTGAACGAAAACAGTAAGTTTCACCGTTTCCTGGGCCTCACCTATCCCAACACCGACAACGCCAAACGCGCCTACCGCGATGGGCTGATCGGGGAAGAGACGCTGCGCACCATCATGCGCGCCGAAATGGAGGAGGGCATCCCGCCGCAAAACACCCCGCTGGGCGGGCAAATCGGCATCCACGGCCTAGGCGCGGCCGACCGGGAAATCCACGAAGCCTTCGATTGGACATCCGGCTGCATTGCCCTGACCAACCAGGAAATTGACCGGCTTTCCAAGTGGATAAAAAAGGGCACGCTGGTCGTGATCCGCTGACGGTCGGCAAAAAACACTGGAAAATCCGCTGCTGTTGCGGCATTATAGAGTCTGGGTTTCGTCTTTCCCTGTTTATTCTGGGTCAGATGACATGTTTAATCTTTCATATATAGGAAAGAATCGTTATGTTGAAAGCCACCAAGCTCGCCGTAATACTCGTCTCCGCTGGCCTGACCGTGGGCTGCGCATCCAAGGGCGACCTCGATGCGTTGACGTCCAGGGTTGTCACTTTGGAAAGCAATCAGAGCGCCATAAAGTCAGATGTCGCAGCCGCCCAATCGACCGCCCAAGACGCCGAAAACAAGGCCCAGCAGGCTTTGAATACGGCCAACAGAACCGCCAAAGATGTTGAGGGAATGTTGAATGCCGGCTTCAAGCATAAGATGCTGAAATAATCCCCATAAGGCCGGGCCGCAAGCCCGGTTGGGATTTGGCAAAACCCCGGTTGGACTCACATCCAACCGGGGTTTTGTTTGCCATACGGTTGCCGCGCGCGTTAAGCGGCCAAGTCCTTTGCCAGCAGCAAGCGCCCCAACCGGGCAAACTCCGCAAGCCCCAGCGTCTCGGCGCGGCAGCCGGGATCGACACCGACGCTGGCGATCTCGTCCCCGCTAAGCATCTGCCCCAAGGCGTTGCGCAAGGTCTTGCGCCGCTGCGAAAACGCCGCCAACACCACCCGCCCCAACGCCTCCGGCGCAATGTCAACCGGCCTGGCCGCGTGCGGCACCAGGCGCACCACGGCGGACACCACTTTCGGCGCCGGCCGGAAACTCTCCGGGTAAACCTCCATCAACGGCTCCATCGCGCAGAAATAGCCGGCCATCACGCCCAAGCGGCCATAATCCTTGCCGCCGGGTTCGGCGCAGAGGCGGTCCACCACTTCTTTTTGCAGCATGAAATGCATGTCTTTGACGTAGGCGCTGTGTTCAAACAAATGAAACAGCAAAGGCGTCGAAATGTTGTAGGGCAGGTTGCCGACGATGCGCAGCGGCCTGCCCTCCGCCAGCGCGGAAAAGTCGAACCTCAGCGCGTCGCCAGCATGGATGCG
>JBJSYU010000381.1:0-3372 GCA_046089945.1 Candidatus Methylumidiphilus sp. | reverse complement strand
GCGAGCGCTGGGAAATCCGGCCCATTTGGCACGGCGGAAACCGGGCTGGAGCAGTCGGTCAGGATATGGAATTTGCGGATATGATCCACGCCGATATTATTGGCAATTTGATTGACGGTACTCATCACGCAATGGCTTAAGGCTTCGCCGGCCACGGCGATAATGTCGGCCTGCGCCAGCACATTGAGGAATTGCGTGTTCAGCCCGGTGCCGGGATCGGTGGCCATCGGCACTTCCGCCATCAACGCGCCATAATGCTCGGTGAAACTATTGGTGCCTTTGACGACATAATCGACATTGGCAAATTCGCTGCGCTCCCATTCCACCAACGCCGCCATCAAATCCGCCTGCACCGCATGGCCGGATGTGCCGATTAAACAATGCTCAGGCCACACCATCAAAGGGTATTGTCCACCCGCCGCCAAGGCGCGGGCATAGTCCAACATATACTGGCCGATACTTTTGCCACTCAATTCGGCCAGCTTGGCGTGTTCGTTGCGCGGACGCCAAATGCCGGTTTCAATGTCGGCAACGGAGATAATGGTGAAAGGCGGCGGCGAGGCGCCGTTGGCGTCGCGCCACATGCCGGGGTGGCCGATGTCGATGACGCGGTGCGAATCCAAGGTGACATGGATATCGGCCAGCCGGTTGCCGACGCGGTGGAGCATCGCCGCGAGGCGGCGCATGTCGGCGTTGGCGCCCGGCACCGGCAAGGCAGAATTCGGGCTGTCCATGAAATCCACTTGCGGGTCGATGATTAGCAAGTGGACGGCGAGTTTGTTGCTCATGTGGAAGACCTCTAGGCTGTCTATTTGGGATAAGCGCTGGCGGCGGCTTGCTCCGCGCTTGCAGTTTGGGGTTTAGCCTAGCAGATTAAAGCGGCGGACGCCCCCGCAGTCTTGCGCGCAAACACCGGGCATTGCACCGCAGTGCCATGGCGTGAGACATTCACCGCTTGTTGCCATAAGCCCAAAGCGGCGCATTTGCGCCGTTGTGGGGCTGGGTTGATGGCCCGCCTAAGCCGGCTGAAGCCACTCGCCCGCTGTGTTTTCCACATGTAATCATGCACATGGGAGTATCCGTCGGCCATGGCACACGCCCTGCTTGCCACTGCGACACCCAAGCTTTTTTTGCCAACGGCGGCAGCGAAAGCCCGCGAGACAAAGGCGTCTGGCGGTCGGCCCTTTATCAAGGCCCGGCCACCGACGCCTTTTTTTGTGGGTTTTGCGCCGCCATGCATTCAACCCTTACCTTTTAAGGACGCTCAAAGCCCATGTTAGATCCTTGCGTTTTCACCATTTTCGGCGCGACCGGCCATCTGTCGCGCACTAAGTTGCTACCCGCCCTCTATCATTTGGAGGCCGAGGGGCGTTTGCCGGGCGTCAGCATTGTGTGCGTCGGCCGCCGCCCTTGGAACGAAGACACCTGGCGGCAGGAAGTTGGCCGCTGGCTTTCCGAGCGCATCGGCGCGCGGCTGGAGTCCGCGGTGGTCGCCCGCTTTTTGGCGAAGGTGCATTATTTCCTAGGCGATATTGAAAAGCCGGAAACCTTCACGCTGCTGAAGGAATATTTGGCCGACGAGTCGCGGTTTCCAGCCAATTATGTGTTTTACCTGTCCTTGCCGCCGGCCGAATATCGACCGGTGGCGCACTATCTCGCCGCCAATGGCCTGAATCGGGAAGATACCGGCTGGCGGCGGCTGGTGATCGAAAAGCCGTTTGGCTATGACTTGGACAGTGCGCAGACGCTGGATCATAGCTTGCGCCGCGATTTTGGCGAGCATCAGTTATTCCGTATCGACCATTATCTAGGCAAGGAAACGGTGCAGAATGTATTTGTGTTCCGCTTCGCCAATTTGCTGCTGGAGCCGTTGTGGAACCGCAATTACATCGACCATGTGCAGATTACCCACGGCGAGATGGCGGGCATCGAAGACCGGGGCAAGTTTTATGACGGCGCCGGGGCGTTGCGCGATATGATCCAAAGCCATTTGTTGCAATTGCTGACGCTGGTCGCCATGGAGCCACCGCCGAACTTGGACGCCGAGTCAATCCGCGACGAGAAGGTGAAGGTATTGAAGTCGATCCGCCCGATTCCGAAAAGCGCCGTCCACGCCCATGCTTTCCGGGCGCAATATGCCCGTGGCCGCGTCGGTGATAAGGCGGTCGCGGGGTATTTGGAGGAGGCCGATATCCCCAAATACAGCACGACGGAAACCTATGCCGCATTGAAGCTGTATATTGACAACTGGCGCTGGCGCAATGTGCCGTTTTACTTGCGCACCGGCAAGCGGCTGGCCAGCGGCCAGTCGATGGTGAGTATCCGCTTCAAGCATCCGCCGCAGCAGTTGTTCCGCGAGACGCAAATCGCCGAAATCGCGCCAAACTGGCTACTGTTGGGCATCCAGCCCGACCAGTGCATCCGCGCCGAGTTGCAGGTGCGCGAGGCCGGCTTGGGCATGAGCACGCGCACGATCCAGCTTGACGCCAGCACGTGCCATGTCGGCAGCAACGGCCATCATCTGGATGCTTACGAGGCGCTGCTGTTGGATGCCATCGAAGGCGACCATGCGCAGTATCTGCGCTCGGATGAGGTGCAATGGGCGTGGCGGGTGGTCGATCCGGTGCTGGCGGTGTGGGCGGTGGAGCGCGACTATATCCACACCTATCCGGCCGGTTCTTGGGGGCCGGAGGAGTCCAACCGTTTGTTTGAGAAAGACAGCCAAAGCTGGCGCAATAGTTTGGCCAGCGAATGAACCGCAACAACCCTGATGCCTTTTGAGGAGCGCAATATGAACGACACATTGGCCGATATCGGCCTGATTGGACTGGCCGTGATGGGCCAGAATTTGGCCTTGAACATCGCCGACCACGGCTACCGCATCGCCGTCTACAACCGCAATCCGCAGAAAATGCGCGATTTTCTAGGCCAAGCGGCGGCCGAGGAGCCTAGCCACAGCTTGCTTTCCGGCCACGAGAATTTGGCCGAGTTCGCCGCTGCGATCCGCCGCCCGCGTAAGATTGTGTTGCTGGTCAAGGCCGGCGAGGCGACCGACAGCACGATCAACAGCCTGCTGCCGCATTTAGAGGCAGGCGATATCGTCATCGACGGCGGCAACGCCCATTGGCTGGACACCATCCGCCGCGAAAAGGATTTGGCCGCGCAAGGCATCCGCTTCGTAGGCTCCGGCGTGTCCGGCGGCGAAACTGGGGCGCGGTTTGGGCCGTCGCTGATGCCGGGCGGCACGGCCGAAGCCTGGGCCGAACTGCGCCCGATTTGGGAGGCTATCGCGGCCAAGGTCGATGCCACAACCGGTGTGCCGCTGGACGGCGCGGCAGCCGGTCGGCCGATCACAGGTGGCGTGCCTTGCAC
>JBJSYU010000380.1:0-6470 GCA_046089945.1 Candidatus Methylumidiphilus sp. | reverse complement strand
AAAACAGCCAGGATTGTTGCCGCTGTATCAATTGCATACGGGCGATGTGCGGAAAATCGCCAAAAACTTATCCTGCCACCAGCCCATTGCCAGTGACAGCGCGTTTAGCTTGGCGATGGTCGCCGAATTTCGTGGCACGTTAGATGCCGCGCCTTGGCAATATCGCCGCCTGTTTTGGGAATGCGGCCTGATCGGCCAAGCGCTGTATTTGGAGGCCGAAGCCGCCGGGGCCAGAGGCACCGGCATCGGCTGTTTCTTCGACGATCCTGTCCATGACCTGCTCGGCTTGGAAGGCACGGCGTGGCAAAGCCTCTACCATTTCACCGTGGGCGGGCCTTTGACCGACGAGCGCCTCGAAAGCCTGCCGGGCTACGCGCACTTGCCGCCGCGCTAGGGCTGCTTGGGGCAGGAACGGAAGCCATGCATCAAATCCGCCTCGATGTGCTGATTGCCCGGCAAAGGCTGGGCAAACTGCTCACCTTCCGCCGCTTTCCGGCGGCCGAGGAACGCCTGTTCCTGCAAGCCTATGCCGACAAGACCTATCCGAAAGCCCGCTTCGGCGTGGTTTTCGGCTTTTTTGCCTGGGTGGGTTTTTGCCTGTGGGACTGCCTGCTGTTTCCTTCCGCACTGCCGACGCTGGCCGCTATCCGCTTAAGCGGGGTGGCGCCGCTGCTGGCCGCGCTGGCCTGGGTCGCCGTTTGCCGCCCTTCCCTGTTCAAAGCGCATCTGCAAGCCTGGCTGTCCGCCGTTCCGGCGGCGGCGGCGCTGGGGCTGTTGCTGATGATGCTGTCGGCGGACGCTGACGCTTCCAAGGCTTTCCGCGAATACTGGCCGGCCTTTGTGCCGTTGAGCTTATACGGCTATGCGTTCATCGGCCTGCGCCCGCTGCCTGCCGCCGCGCTGGGCTGGACTATGGTCGGCCTGGTCGGCTTGGCGGGGCTGTGGCGCGGCGTGGCGGCGGCGGATTGGCAGGAGGCGCTGCTGCAACTGACCCTTGCCAACGGGCTGGGCATGGTGGTGTGCGCCCGCCTGGACGTGCAGGAGCGGGCCTGGTTCCGGCTGCGCCAGCACCACCATAGGCTGGCGCGGACGGCCCGGCAAGAACGGCTGAACGCGCAAGATGCCCGCGACGAGGCGCTGCTGGAAAACGCCCGCGCCGAGGCCGCGCTGATGCTGGCACGGCAGGAACGCGAAAAGCTCGGTCTAGCCATCGCCGAAAAAGAGCGCTTCCTGTCCGCCGCCTACCATGACCTACAGCAACCCTTGTCCACCATCGGCCTGTATGCGCGGCTGGCGCGGTTCAAACTGGCGCAAGGCGCGGACGGCGCACTAGGCGACCTAGCCGTCATCGGCCAATCCGCGCAAGACATCGCCCGCATGTTCCAAGGCGCGCGCGACATCTGGGAAGCCGGGCTGGCCGTCCCGTCGCTGGCGGCGGTGGAGGTCTGCGCTATCGTCGATGAAATCCTGCGCGAATTGCGCGAATGCGCCGACTGCAAGGGCTTGAACCTGCGCCTGCGCAAGCCGTCCGGCGGCTGCGCCTGGACGCACAGCGACCGGCTGCTGCTCAAGCGCGTCCTGTCCAACCTCGTCGGCAACGCCCTCAAATACACTGAAGCCGGTGGTGTGTTGGTCGGCGTCGTCCCATTTCAAGGCCATATCCGCATTGATGTATGGGACACCGGCGTCGGCATCGCGCCAGAGCATTGGGAGCTGATATTCGACGAATACGCGCAAATCGGCCACCCCGCCTGCGGCCAACAAACGGGCTTAGGCTTGGGGCTGGCGATAGTCCGGCGCATCGTGCGCAACCTGCCCGGCCACCATCTGCGCTTGGCGTCGCGACCGGGCCGGGGATCGCGGTTTTCGCTGTCGTTGCCCGCAGACGCTACGGCGCACCGGGATCTGGCCGAAGCCGCCGCCGCGCCGCCCCACGATCAAGCGCTCAACGGCCAATATGTCGTCATTGTCGAAGACGAACTGGCCAACCTAGCCGGCTTGGCGCAGGCCGTCCGCGAGGCCGGCGCTTTGGCCGAAGGCGTGGACAGCGTGGCGGCGGCGCGGCGGCTGTTTGCCGAGCGCGACCGCTGCCCGGACATTTTGCTGACCGACTTTCTGCTAGACGGCGGCGACACCGGCCTGGACGCCGTCGCCGCGCTGCGCGGACGCTTTGAATGGGCGGAAGACGTGCCGGTGCTGTTCGTCACCGCCGACCTGAACATCAACGCCAAGCTGGCCGGCTTCCAAGGCGTCTACGCCATCCACCGCAAGCCGGTCGATGCCGACGCGCTGCTGGCGCAGATGCTAGGGCTGCTCAACCGGCCTCCGGGCTGATGTCATCCTGCGGGTCGCTCAGATCCGGCGCGCCCAACAAAACCCCGCGCCCGGCGATCTGCGCCACCAGTTGCGTGCGGCTCATCACATTAAAGTGCGCCAGCAAGTCGCTGACATGCTTTTTCACCACGGGCAGCGAAATGCCCAGCTTGCCGGCGATGCGCTTGTTCGGCAAACCCTGCACCAGCAAGCGCAACACCTCGCCCTGGCGCTTGGTCACGCCCAAATCCGCCGCAGCAGTGGGCATGGGCAAACGGGCCAACGGCGCGGCGGCAGGCGGGGTCTCCAACAGCGCGACCGGCAAGAACACCCCGCCGGCCAACGCCGCCCGCAGCGCCGCCACCACCATCTCGGCGTTCTCCGACTTCGGCACAAAACCCATCGCCTTCAACTCCAACGCCGACTCGACCAATTGCCGATCCATCGCCTGACCGGAAAGCAGCACCACCGGCAGGCTAGGCCGCGCCGCCTTCAAGGCCCGCAAGCAATCCAGCCCGTCGCCGTCGGGCAGGCCCAAATCCAAAAACACCAAGTTCAACGGCTTTTTGCGGGCGATGGCGATGCCCTCCGCGCAACTGCCCGCATGCAGCACCACGGCCTCAGGCTCCAACTCCTTGAGCAACAACTCCAGCCCGGCCCGAAAAATCGGATGGTCGTCAACTAACAGAATGCGCATGGGGATTAGGGTTTTGCGGTAATTTGTGAGCATCATAAAGGATATGGGCGACCCATGCAGGATTGCCGAAGCAGGGGCCAAGGGATACTTTGGTAGGGGGTGCTTAAGGTGTCTGGCGCAGTTGGTTAAATCTGCGGCATTCTAAGCCTAATCGCGGTGGTGTGGAAAGCCATAATAACCAGATTACGGCTCATTTGAAGCCGTGCGATGTCAGCCTGTCCCGCTGCGCTGACTGGATTTTAAGCCATAAACGATTAATGCCTAAACTGGCATGGCAAAACAGTTGATACGCAAGCCACTACCATCGTTAGCGTTAAGGCGGGCAATCCAGCGTAGCCTAATGTCACCGCGCAGGCTACCATTTTGTAAGTTCGATTTTTACCAATAGGAACATGACCATGACAGATAAATTTGTTGATTTGGAAGCATTGAACCTGCGCAGCACAGCCGACACATCCACGCTTAGCAACCGTATTGGAATATTGCATCTAGGGCAATCTGTCCAAGAGCTGGGGGCGGACTTGACGACAGGATGGCTGAAAGTCCAAGCGGACATTGGCGGCAAAACGGAAACTGGGGTCGTCAAGGCTGAAATCAATGGGCAGGCCACCTTGCGCGATCCGGTTTCGCCAGAACATGAGGCATTGGTGGCAGAAGCGATTAAGGAATGGCTGCGTTTTGCGCAAGGCCAGGGTCTTGAATATCAAGACCCCTATTACACATATGTGGGCCAAATGTGGAAGGCAATCGGCATGGATCTGGACGGCAAAGACCGTGAAACACCCTGGTCTGCCGCCGCCATATCCTTCATGGTGCGCCACGCCGGGAAAATTTACTCGAAGTATTCAAACTTCAAGTTTGCGGCTTCCCATGCCCGCTATATGCACGACTCCATTGTCAAACGCAAAGCCGCCGATGCTAGTGCGCCGTTCTGGGGGTTCCGCCTAAACGAAAGGAAACCACAAATCGGCGACATCGCGGGCAAATGGCGCATCAGCCGCAGAGATTTTGACGATGCCGCCGCAGGTGATGGTTTTTCAAGCCACAGTGACATTATCGTCAGCGTCCAAACCGACCATGTGCTGGCTATTGGTGGCAATGTCAAGCAATCAGTAAACATAACCCGCTATGAAAAAACGGGGGCAGGATTCTTGGCCGCCACAAACAAGGTTTTCATGCTGATGGTAAACCAAGTTTAACCGGCACACACTTGCGCCAGTAGGGAGGTCGGGCGCGTCTGTTTGCGCCCGATATTCCAACACAAGCAATCACCCAAATGCTTTTCACAATTCTAAAGGAGAGATAGACATGGCCCTTAATTTCAATTTTTCGAGAGCCGGAACCTCGCATTATGCGGAGGCCATCGGCGGCGGCACACCCAAATTCTTAATCGGCAAAGAAACCATCTATGAACGGGTAAATCATGGGCTATTCAATCTGACCACGCCCAGTGGCTTATTGTATGACGCCAACGCTTACGCCCCCACGTATGGCTTCTGGGCTTATTTCATCGCCCCGACCGCTAAAGCGGAAAGCAACAACTCCTTCATTTGCCTGAATACTTACGACAGGGCGCGGTTCACGTTTGGCTTCATGCAGTATGCCGCGCATGTGGCAAATGGCGATTTTGTAAGATATTTTCGGCAGCTATTGCAATTGCCAAATGCCGCCGATTATTTTCCAAAGCTGGCGCTTAGCGGCAACCAGATATGTTACCGTGACGCCAGCGGCACTTTGACGCCGCTGGAGAACAGCTCATCGACTGCCGACTTGTTGGATTATCTAAATCCGACCTTAAGCGCGATAGAAAGCCAAGAACTCATTACTGCCGCCCGGATGATCCACTGGACGACCCATGACGCCAAACACCGCGAATTGCAAGTCGCAACAGCCATAGAGTTTTTTAAGGAGAACATGCAAGACTATGCCAAACAGTACAACCTTGATGGCTATCCAGCCAAGGTCTGCCAAGTGGTGTGCGATATCAGGCACCAAGGCAGGGCGAAAAGCAGCCATATCATCCGTGCATTAAACACAGGCGGAAACTTTAATTTGGCTTATGACAAGCTGACAGCATTAGGCTTGCCGTTGTATAAGCCACGCATCAACACTATCCGTTCCGAAATCAACAAACTGCTTACTGCCGGCCTGTTCGGCAAAACCTACGACCAATCCACCAACAGTTTCGTCTGACAACCTGCCTAGCCTAAGCCAGACTAACCCGACGCAAGCCGGATATAGGCATTCCAAGACGTGTTCTGCTTGTCCGTCATGGCAAACCCTGAAAAGCAGGATGTTAAAACGTCATTTGACAGCGCATTTTAAGGATCACCCATGGCTCCAACCCGCACCGTGCTACTGCAACTCGACGCGCCGCCCACCGGCTTAGGCGGCGGCAAAAAACTCACCGACGGCCTGTCCGCCGTGCTGCAAGTCGGCGATACCCTGTGGGTCGCCAATGACGAGTCGCTGAGCGTGGAGCGGCTGACGCTCTCTGCAATTAGCGCCACCGGCTATTGCCTGGGCGCAGACCACAAATCCTTCGCGCTGGCGAATTTCCTCGAACTGCCCGCCGACGAGGGCGAGGCCGATTTGGAGGGGCTGGCCTACGCCGACGGCTATCTTTGGCTGGTCGGCTCGCACAGCCTAAAGCGCAAAAAGCCCAAGCCCGGCGACGACGCGGCGGAGGTCGCCAAGAAACTTGCCAAGCTGGATGGCGAAGGCAACCGTTATTTGTTGGCGCGGATTCCGTTGGAGGAAAGCGGCGGCTTGCCGGAATTGCAGAAAGGCAGCAGGCCGCGCCACGCCGCCCGCTTGCATGGCGACAAGATGGGCAACGATCTAATCGACGCGCTGCGCGAGGACGAGCATTTAGCCGCGTTCCTACCCATTCCGCCAGCCGATGGCGAGGATAAAAAGCAGTGGCGCGGCATCCCCGGCAAAGACAACGGCTTGGACATCGAGGGCTTGGCAGCGCTGGGCGGACGCCTGTTCCTCGGCCTGCGCGGGCCGGTGCTGCGCGGTCACGCGCTGGTTTTGGAAGTTGAACTGGAGGAAGACGGCAGCGACAACAACCTGCTGCGGCTCAAGGCCGGCGCGGACGGTCGCCTGTACCGCAAGCATTTCCTCAATCTCGGCGGCTTGGGCGTCCGCGATTTGTGCGTATCGGGCGACGACCTGCTGGTGTTGGCCGGCCCAGCGATGGATCACGACGGGCCGCATAAAGTCTTCCGCTGGCAAAACCCCGCCCAGCCGTCCAATGAAGCCGCCCGCGCCGAAGCGCTTTTCGAGGTGCCGCACGGCGAGGGCGTGGACCGAGCCGAAGGCATCAGCCTGTTTTGCCATGGCGACACCGCCGGCCTCATCGTGGCGTATGACGCGCCCGCCGAACGCCGCCAATCGGGCGAGGGGAAAAACACCGCGCTGGCGGATGTGTTTGCAATACCTTAAGGATTTTTCC
>JBJSYU010000379.1:0-3463 GCA_046089945.1 Candidatus Methylumidiphilus sp. | reverse complement strand
GCCTCGTCTGTGGAGGCCAGTACCATCGTTTACGGCAAGCCGGTCACTGATCGTGCGACAGGCAATGCCGCAGGCAATTTGATCATCAACAATACACAAGTGATAACCCAGGCGGGCGTGGTCACCAAGTTGGAAGCTTGGGCTGAGACTCTTGGCGATGGCAATGCCTATGCCGTCTTGTTTTCGCCGAGCGGCGTTGTGACGGGCATTCAGCTCATGAAATTTACCGCTCTGGGTTCGGCGAGTTTCATCACGGGCCTGAACTTTACCGATCTAGGCGGCACAGGTTCGAACCTAGTGTATGCGGGTTATAAGATCGGCCTGTTCCAGCCCACGGGCGGCGCCGGCATATCGGTGGACAACAGTGGATTGCCGCCTAACCCCTCCGCCAGCGATTTCTGGGCTGGAATAGCCTCCACAACGCCGGTGGTCGGCAGCTCGTATACCTTTAATACGTTCGCCAGCCCCAGAGACTATTCATTCCAAGTGACCGTGAGTGATGTGCCGGCTCCGCCCACCTTGTGGCTGCTAGGCTCCACCTTAGCTGGATGGGCATTCTCCCGCCGCAACAGCGCTTCCTAACCCAAAGCTACAGGTCTACGCAAAAAAACCGTCTTTCAAGGCGGTTTTTTTGTGTTCCTGGCTTAAGCGTATGGATTAGCAGGCGCACCTGCGCAACCTTTAAGAATGGCTAGGCATCAAGTCAAGCAAACACCGCCAGCCTTCGCCTACGTCCCGGTATGAACAACCCTTACCAATCTCTGTCTCATCATGCATTTTGGCGGACTGCCGTCGCCGAAAAAAATCCCTTATTGATCGACAACCTATGGAATCCGCGCCATCCGATCACTGCGGACGCGGCCATTGTCACCGCAGGATCGTGCTTCGCACAGCACATCGGCAAGGCATTGGTCAAGTCCGGCTACAACTGGCTAAACGCTGAACCGGCTCCTCGCCTGCTACCCGACCATATGCACCAAAAATACGGCTATGGGGTTTTTTCATTCCGAACTGGAAACATCTATACAGCCGCACTGCTAAAGCAATGGGTGTCATGGGCGTTCGGAGAAACGGCCGTGCCAACGGAAATCTGGGAAGGCAATAGCCGCTTTTATGACCCCTTCCGGCCAAACATAGAGCCTAATGGTTTCGCTTCCCCCGACGAGCTGCTTGCCCTGCGCCAATCGACATTTGCGGCAATCCGCCGCGCAGCTGAGGAAGCCAAACTCTGGATATTTACGCTTGGCCTTACCGAGGCGTGGGTGAACACTCGGCAAGGCCATGTTTATCCCATGTGCCCAGGCACAGCCGCTGGCCAGTTTGTGGCTGCGTCGCACAAGTTCCACAATTTCCGCCACGCCGAGATATGCAGGGATCTTGCCGACACGTTCGCTATGCTGCGGCAGGCGAATGCCGATGCTAAATTTCTGCTGACTGTTTCACCCGTGCCACTCGCGGCGACAGCATCGGGCAACCATGTGCTCAGCGCCAACCAATATTCAAAATCGACCCTCCGCGCCGTTGCCGAAGACATGAAAAATGACTTTGACAACGTGGATTACTTTCCCTCATATGAGATCATCACGGGGTTTCCTTACCGTGGCATCTTCTTTGAGCCAAACTTGCGCAAGGTCTCGGCCAGCGGCGTTGACTTTGTGATGAGGCTATTTCTCCAATCGGTGCAAGACAAATTCTGCAGCCAGCCGACGGGCGAAGCGGCTGCGGCGCGAGAACCGCCGACCGTCGCCGAGGCGGAATGTGAAGAGGCGCTGTTGGAAGCGTTTGCGGGGGGAAAATGAAGGTGTGCATACTCGGAAACTCCCATGTTGCGGCGCTGCGCATGGCCGCCGACAGTGAAAGCTTTGATTTCCCACACACGCTTGGCTTTTATTCGACCTGCCACCCCTGCGCCAACAACGGTCGAATCCGCCCACTTTTTGCCGATAGGACAATTTACACCACGATTGCCGGTGCAGAAACCGCTGGCCTGGACTTCTCCGCTTATGATGTGCTGGTGTTGAGCGCGGCGGGCCTTTTGGCCTATAGAAACAACAATAGCCACCTAATGTTTGAAATTCGCCTGCCTAGGTGGGAAACAATGCCTGGCGGTAATATCCCCATGCCGACCGTTGTCTCTTCGGGCTTATTCGGCACCGTGATAGCCGAGACGCTTATGCGAAGCTGGGCAATACAAATGTGCAGAGTGTTGTCTAGCGCTTTTGAAGGGCAAATTATTGTCCAACCTTGGCCTCTGCCCTCAGCATCCATTTTGCAAGACAACAACTGGAATATTCGCATTCTATATGGGGAAAGGGCTGCCGAAATATCATCTTATTTCTATGCACTGCAATACCAAAAAATGCTAGCGATATTTTCAGAAATAGACAACGATATTATCGTTTTGGACTATCCAAACCACAACTGGCTAGACCACGGATTCACCCCATCCGCCTATGGAACAGGCGATCCATGGCATATGAACATCAATTATGGAAGTTTAGTCATGGCGCAGATCGCTAAGGCATTATCTAGCTATGCAGCCTAAATTCAGAATAGCCGACAGACAGTACGCACGAAATCCAGCCATGACCACCTATTCGATTAAAATCTACGGCGAACGAAACACTGGGACTAACTACCTAGAAAAACTTATTGACTTGAACATTGAAGCCAATATAATGCCGGGGGTTGTTCCTCAACGCATCATGGCCTTGCAGCAGCAATTGCCGGGAAATGAGATGATTAGAGACATATATTTTAAGCTAACTTTCAGCAGCAATCTTGGCTGGAAGCATATGCTTGTTAAGCCGCCAGAAAAGCTTCGCCATCACAGCAATGTTGGCTTTGTCACACTCACAAGAAACCCATATTCATGGCTGCTGTCCCTATATGATAGACCCTACCACCAATATTACTCTGAAAAGCCCAGTTTTGAAGAGTTTTTGGCGATACCATGGCGAACTGTCGGTCGTGAGAACGCCGCCAAAGAGTTACCAAGCCCGATAGAATTATGGAACATCAAGAACTTTGCATATCTTCGCCTAAATGGCATATTGCCTAGTTTGAACATTAGGTTCGAAGACTTGCTAATTGACCCGCAGGGCGTTTGCGGATTAATCTGCGAAACATTCTCATGCCCCAAAAAGGCTGCTCAATTTGTGAACTACGAGAAATCCACAAAAGGTGGAGGAAAAGATTACTGGTTCTATCGGGACTATTATTTGAACGAAAGGTGGAAGCCTAGGCTCACGCCGTTAGCCACCAGCATGATAAACGAGCGCATCAACCCAAGGCTAATGGAAACGTTTCGATACGATAATTTGTGTTAAGTGTCCATGTGATGGCCGCCGGTAAGTCATTTTGGCAGGCACAGCAAGTCGCAGCGCCCAATTCCCAAACTGCCCCCCAGAGCATCACATTACCATGTAATGGTCATGGTCGGAGGTGGGTTTAATTGATTTAT
>JBJSYU010000378.1:0-5676 GCA_046089945.1 Candidatus Methylumidiphilus sp. | reverse complement strand
GGCCAAGTGGTTGATGCGGGCGGTGATCAAGGCGACTTGAACTTCCGGCGAGCCGGTGTCGGTTTCGGCGCGCTGGAAATCCTTGAGGACTGCCTGCTTTTCCACGGTGGTATAGGGCATTGCTTAAACTCCTGAAATGGGTCGGTCGGTGAAAACGTTGTATTCTAACGTTTTCCATAAGGTGGAAACAAGGCAAAATCGGCTTTGCCGCCGTATTGGGATCGCTTAAGCCTTAGGCTGCGGCTCTTTGACCAGCCGCCGGGGCGCAATCAGGCCGTCGGCGTTGACTTCGCCGACGCCCAAAAACGCGCCGTCGCGGGTGAACAAGCGCAGCAGCCCGGAAGTCGGCGCGTTCGGCGCGAACACCGGCTGGCCTTTGCGCAGGAACATCGCCACATCCGCCGACAGCGCGAACGCAGGCAGCTCTTCGGCGATGGCGGAAAACGGCAGCAGCAGGCCCAAGCGCTCCTCGTCCGCCATCAACTCCAAATCTTCAAAGCGCACCGCCTGCGCCAAGCTGAACGTCCCCGCCGCCGTGCGGCGCAACTGCTTGACATGCCCGCCGCAGCCCAAGGCCGCGCCGATCTCCTCGGCCAACACACGGATGTAGGTGCCTTTCGAGCAATGCACGTCCAGATCCAAGTAATCCGCGCCATAGGCCACGAGGCGCAGTGCAAAGATGCTGATGCGGCGCGGCTGGCGCTCGACTTCCACGCCCTGGCGGGCCAGTTCGTACAGCTTGCGGCCTTGCTGCTTCAGCGCCGAATACATCGGCGGCATCTGCTCGATATCGCCCCGGAACGGCTGCAACACCGCCTCGATCATCGCCTCGTCCAGCGCCGGCACGGGCCGCTCCTGCAAAACCTCGCCCTCGCTGTCCGCCGTCGTCGTCGTCCGGCCTAGGCGCACCCGCGTGGCGTAGCGCTTGTCGGAATCGAGCAAAAAGCCCGACAGCTTCGTCGCCTCGCCCAGGCACAGCGGCAACACGCCGGTGGCGATGGGGTCGAGGGTGCCGGTGTGGCCGACCTTGTTGGCTTGGAACAGCCGTTTGACGCGCTGCACCGCGCCGTTGGAAGTCATGCCGGGGCTTTTGTCCAGCAGCAACATGCCGTCAATGTCACGGCCCTTGTTGCGTCGGCTCATGGCGCCGCGTCGTCTTCCGCGTCCTGCCCTTCCTCACTGCGGCGCTCAGCCAGCCCGCCCAACAATTCCTCCATGCGCATGCCGCGCGCAATCGAATCGTCATGGATGAAGCGCAATTCCGGCATCACCCGCAAACGGATGCGCCCGCTCAATGCCCGCCGCAGCTTCGGCGCATGCTGGTTCAACAGTTTCACACATTTTTGCGGCGTCTCGGTGGCGGCGAGGAAACTGACATAGGCCCTAATCAAGGACATGTCGCGGGTGACTTCGACATCACTCAACGTCACCATGCCTAAGCCCGGCTCGCGGATGTCGGTTCTCAACAGTTCGGCCAGCTCGCGCTGGAATTGGGCGGCGACGCGGTCGCTGCGGAAAAATTCTCTGGGCATTCTTAACTGTAATTCTAATGGGCTTGATAGTGGAAGCGACAGGATATAATGGGTATCTCGTTGTGCGAGACACTGTAAACCAGCCTGTGTTCTGTCGAAATGCGCCGAGACCAGTGTCCCGATAAGTTGGCTTTCAAAGGCTCCGGTTTGCCGATGCCTTGAAACGGGTTTCTCAAAACGTCTTTGATAAGCGAGTTTGTCCTTTTTAGCAATTCCTTATCGTGCTGTTGCAGCCAGAGATAGTCAACCCATCCGCTCTCGGTAAAACTAAGCTTCATGGCTCAATCAGCGACCTCTCGCTGGTCTTTCCTTCGGCGGCTTCCTGCATCGAGCGTTGCAAATGCGCTGCATTGGCAGGATTGGAAAGCAGATATAAGGTTTCCTGCCAAGCATTGAACTCGTCCAAGGACATCAAGACTGCCTTGTGGCCTTGGTCGTTAAACAATATGGTGGGTTCCACGTCGGCAATCACTTTGTCAATGAGGCCATCCAGGTTTTTTATAGCCTGTCGGGTTGTCATAGCATCCATGGTGTTCTCCTGCTGGGTGCAAATTATAAGGCGCAGAACTTTAGAAACGCCTCTACTGTTAAGCCAATGTTTGTGCGATTTGCCGAAGCAAAATGGGCGAAATATCGCGGCCCGCATGGAATGAAGCCGTTGTGCAGCGGCAATCCTCATGTCTGAAATTGTTTATGCGCCCCGCGTTGGCGAACTTTGCTGAATCCCAATATTTCAAAAAATGCGACGATTCCACGCAGCCTAGATGATTTTACTCAACCAGTAGGATGGGTATTGCGCAGCATAAGCCCGCTAACGATTTTATCAAAGCGGTATTTCTCCATAGTATCCATATTTTTTTGCGAGATATTCAATCCCCACTCAGGTTTGCTTTTCAATCCTTCATAGTCTCTGCTCACGAATAATTGATTTTGAAGTTGCCATGCACATGCCGGAATGAGATAAAGATCCGGCGGCGTTCCTTCAGAGAATAACGCCACGGCCATGAACAGATTGTCTCGAAGCGCGAACTTTTCCTTATGAGCGAAGATGTACCCAAGTGAGCGTAAAGATTTCACTTGAATCTCAAGAAAAGGCCCGTCTTCAAACCTTGTGACAAAATCTATCCCTCGATCATCGACCTCGGTTTCGTAAACCTGAAAGCCGTACATTGTGAGTTCCATTTTGACGAAATACTCGGCATAAGCGCCAACTTGCTGTTTGTTTAAGCGAGTCCACTGGTAGCGGCGCATGTTGTCCTCCCTATTTGCGAGCCTCAGATTCCCACTGCTGCTGAAGTCGTAAAGCGGCCTCGTGCGCCATACGGGCCAACTCGTCAATTTGGTACCCAGCTTCTTGGTTGATTTGCCGCTTCACTTCCCAAAGTTCCGCAAGAATCGAGTCTGGTGCGCGAATGGGAGGCTCGGCAGATTTGGGAGTTTGTTCGAAATTCATCTCACGATATCAAAAACTCTTAGGTGGGTGTCGCAGTGTTGACTCATAAGCGCAGGCACCAAAGAATATCCAACAGCTACAACCGTAGGATATGGTTTCAGTGGTTTAGCCAATTAAGGCGGGCAAATATCTTTTCGTTTGCCCGCCTTACAATCACCGCACCACCAAAACCTTCTCAAACACCTCAATCTGATCCCCCGGCTTGACGTCGTTGTAGTTCTTGACGCCGATGCCGCATTCCATGCCATTCTTGACTTCGCCGACGTCGTCTTTAAAGCGGCGCAGGGATTCGAGTTGGCCCTCAAAAATCACCACGTTTTCGCGCAATACGCGGATGGGCAGGTTGCGCTTGACGAAACCTTCCGTGACCATGCAGCCGGCGATGGCGCCGAACTTGGGCGATTTGAACACGTCGCGGACTTCGGCGATGCCGACGATCTGCTCTTTGTATTCCGGGGCCAATAGTCCGGTGATCGACTTTTTCACTTCGTCGATGACTTCGTAGATGATGCTGTAGTAGTGCAGGTCGATGTTGCGCTCTTCGATCAGCTTGCGGGCGCTGGCGTCGGCGCGGACGTTGAAGCCGATGAGGATGGCGTTGGAGGCCAGCGCCAAGTTGGCGTCGGATTCGTTGATGCCGCCGACACCGCTGGCGATGATTTTGACTTTGACTTTGTCGGTGGACAATTCGCTGAGCGAGGAGCGCAGGGCTTCTTGGCTGCCTTGCACGTCGGCTTTGACGATGATGTTCAGATCGACCGTGTCCGCCGCCGATTCCATGCGCGAGAACACGTCTTCCAGCTTGGTGGCTTGTTGCGCCGCCAGTTTGCTGGAGCGGGATTTTTCTTCGCGCTGCAAGGCGATTTCGCGGGCCTTGCGTTCGTCGGCGACGACGATGAAATCATCGCCGGCGCCGGGCGCGCCGGACAGCCCCAAGATTTCGACCGGCGTGGACGGGCCGGCTTCTTTCAGTGGCTTACCGTTTTCGTTGAACATGGCGCGGATGCGGCCAAACTCTTGGCCGCACAAGATGAAGTCGCCTTTGCGCAACACGCCTTTTTCGACCAGCACGTCGGCGACTGGCCCGCGGCCTTTGTCGAGCTTGGATTCCAGCACCACGCCGACGGCGGGGACTTTGACGGCGGCTTTCAGTTCGAGGACTTCGGCTTGCACCAGGATGGCGTCGATCAGGCCGTCGATGCCGACGCCGGTCTTCGCGGAGACATTGACGAACTGGGTGTCGCCGCCCCATTCTTCCGGCACGACGCTCAGCACGACGAGTTCTTGCTTGACGCGGTCAGGGTCGGCGCCCGACTTGTCGATTTTGTTGATGGCGACGACCAGCGGCACGCCGGCGGCGCGGGAATGCTCCACCGCCTCTTTGGTCTGCGGCATGACGCCGTCGTCAGCGGCGACCACCAGCACGACGATGTCGGTGACTTTCGCGCCGCGCGCCCGCATCGCCGTGAAAGCGGCGTGGCCGGGGGTGTCGAGGAAGGTGACTGCGCCGTGGTCGGTCTTTACCTGATAGGCGCCGATGTGCTGGGTGATGCCGCCGGCTTCGGAGGCGGCGACGCGGGACTTGCGGATGTAGTCCAGCAGCGAGGTCTTGCCGTGGTCCACATGGCCCATGATGGTCACCACCGGGGCGCGTGGCAATTGCTCGGCGTGTTCTTCCAGCGCCATGGTCGCCATCATTTCGGCTTCCAGGCTGTCCTCGGCCTGGGCGATGGCGGTGTGGCCCATTTCTTCGACCAACAGTATCGCGGTCTCTTGATCCAGCGGCTGGTTGATGGTCGCCATGACGCCCATTTTCATCAGCGCCTTGATGACTTCGGCGGCTTTCACCGACATGCGCGAGGCCAGTTCGGCGGCGGTGATGGTCTCCGGCACTTGGACTTCATGCACCATCGGCGCGGTCGGTCGTTCAAAGCCGTGGCGCTGTTCGGGCATGACCATCGCGCCGCGCTGCTTGCCGGGCTTCTTGCCACGGCCGCGCTTGATGTCTTCCAGCGTGGGTTCGCGGTCGTCCTCGCCTCGGCGTCCGCCGCCTGCGCCTTTTTTCTTGCCGCGCTTGGCGTCTTCAATGCCTTTCGGCGCCAGCGCTGCGGCTGGGGCGGCCGGGCGGCTGGGCGGGGCGGAGGGACGACCGGGTGGCCGGGTTTGCCCACCGGCAGGCCGGCCTGCGGACGGCCCCGACGGTCGGGCGGATTGGGTTGTGGGCCTTGCGGAGGCGCCCGGCGCCGCCGTGCCAGCGCCTTGTGGCCGGGCAGGCGCGGCTCTCTCAGGCGCGGGCTGGGGCTTGGGTTGCGGCGGGGGCGGCGTTGCGGCGACGGGCGCGGGTGGCGGGGCTTCCTTGGTCGGTGCCGTTGCGCTGGGCGCAGGCGCCACCGCGTCCTTGCCCGCTGGCGCGGGGGGTCGCGCCGCAACGGCAGGTTCAGCAGGCTTGGGCGGTTCGGCGGCGGCTTCCTGCCGTGGCTCCGATTTGACGACCGTCGGCGATGGCGTAATAGCAACCGGCGCCGCCGCGTTGGCGAGCGACGCCTCGCGCTGGCGGCGCAAAACGTCCTCGGCGTCCGCTTGGCGCTGTTTCTCGTCCGCGGCCTGGCGGGCCTTCTCCGCCTCCACACGCCGGTCGTCTGACTCAGGCAACTCGCTGCGCTTGACGTAAGTCCGCTTCTTGCGCACCTC
>JBJSYU010000377.1:0-7327 GCA_046089945.1 Candidatus Methylumidiphilus sp. | reverse complement strand
GCGTTGTTCGATGGCTTGCGGATCGTAAGTTTTATCCATGAGATGTTTGCGTGGGTCAGATGAAAATATGGCCCAGAATTATACGCGAGATGCCCCGCAATACCCGCCCGCCGCCCGCAAAACGCGGCAAGCCCCACGCGGAGCGCAAGATTCATCTTGCCCATGCCGGAGTGCAAGATTTATCTTGCACAGGGCGCAAGCCCTCGCCAACCCGCGCAAGATAAATCTTGCACTCCAGCGAAAGCCCCCCTCGCGCCCTTTGACAGCGGCACGGCAGGGCTGGGAGAATCCCGCCAACCAGCCACTAGGGAAGCTCTGCTTAAGTCTTTAGCTCCCTCCCCCTCGCGGGGGGAGGGTTGGGGTGAGGGGACTTAAATTCAGCGCTTCCCTAGCCACTGCCAACCGCCACCCAAGGACTAGCCCCACGATGACACCCGACACCGAAGGACAGCGCATCGCCCGCGCCCGCATCGCCGAAGAAGCCGAACAGCAGACTGGATATTTGTATTTGGGAAGGCTGGGGCTGACCGAATTGCCGGAGGAATTGTTTGCGCTGAAGCATTTGCGGCGTTTGAATTTGGGATACGGGCTTGTAGACGGGCAAGGTCGATGGATTCGGGCAGCCAGCGACATCAAGGCCAATGCTTTAGCCAACGATCATCTCGCCCGCCTAAGCGCACTGCCGCATCTGCAAGCCTTGTCAATTTCAGAAATGCCCATCGCCGACCTGTCGCCGCTGGCGGGCCTTGCCGCGCTGCGAACGCTGAATTGCAACCTCACCAAAGTCGCCAACCTGTCGCCGCTGGCAGGCCTCGCCGCGCTGCAATCGCTGGATTGCAATGCCACCCCAGTCGCCGACCTGTCGCCGCTGGCGGGCCTCGCCGCGCTGCGAACGCTCGATTGCTGCGACACCCCAGTCGCCGACTTGTCGCCGGTGGCGGGCCTCACCGCGCTGCAATCGCTGGATTGCAGCTTCACCCCAGTCGCCAACCTGTCGCCGCTGGCGGGCCTCGCCGCGCTGGAATCGCTGGATTGCAGCCACACCCAAGTGACCGACCTGTCGCCACTGGCGGATCTTGATAATCTGCAAAAACTGGGTTTTTCTAACTGCCAACTGACACGAATCCCCGCCGGTTTGTGGAATAAACCTTCTCTCGAAAAGCTAAGACTTTATCAAACCCAAATACCCAATATCCCTGCCGAAGTGCTGTCCCAGCATGGCATAGACAACTGCCTATATCGCCTCCGCGCCCATCTCAAAGACCTAGAATCCGGCGCGATGACGATCCCCGACATCAAGCTGATGATCTTAGGCAATGGCCGCGTCGGCAAAACCCAAATCTGTAGACGTTTAAAAGGCGAGCAATACGATGACCGTATTGATTCCACACATGGCATCGAAATATCAACCGTACCGTTAAAAACCCGCAAATACCAAGCGCAAACGCAGTTGAATCTCTGGGATTTTGGTGGACAGGATATTTACCACGGCACCCATGCCTTGTTTCTGAAAACGCGGGCCATATTTGTGTTGGTGTGGTCTACGGCTACCGAATCGGTCGGCGAACACGAACACGGCGGCATGGTGTTCCGCAATTATCCGCTGGCGTATTGGCTGGAGTATGTGCGCCATCTGGCAGGCACCGACAGCCCGGTGATTATCGTGCAAACCCGCTGTGACCGCCCCGAAGACGAAGAACCTTATCCGCCGCTGGACAATACCGCGCTGGCAGATTTTAAATTCCGCAAACTGCTGCACTACAGCGCATGGAAAAACCGAGGACGGGCGGCATTGGACGAGGCCATTCGTCAAGCCGTGGATTGGCTGCGCCAGCGAGAAGGCGACAAGCAAATCGGCCTAGGCCGTTTCAAGGTGCAACAGCGCTTGCAAACCCTGCGCGAGGCCGACGCCAAAATCCCGCCCGCCGAACGGCAATACCGCACGATCAGCCAAACCCATTACCAACACATCTGCGCCGAAACCGGCGGCGTCAGTGCGCCGGAATACCTGCTGGATTATCTGCATAATGCGGGCGTGGTGTTTTACCGTAAGGGTTTGTTTAAAGACGAGATTATCCTCGATCAAGCCTGGGCCTTGGAGGCGATTTACGCGGTATTCAACCGAAGCAAAAGCTATCGCCCACTGCGCCAATTCGGCGGACGCTTCACCCGCGCATTATTAGCTGCCTTGGTGTGGCAGGATTACAACCCAGCCGAACAAAAACTGTTTATCGGCATGATGCAGTCGTGTGGGGTGTGTTTTCAGTATCGGGACAGCGATGAAAAAGCAGGCATCGAAACCGAATATATCGCCCCGGATTTACTGCCCGATAAAGCGCAGATGCAAGCCCAGTTAGCCGACAAATGGCAGGATGATGTAGCTGCCGAGCAAGCCGAATTTCAGTATGCGTGGCTACACGCCGGTTTAGTGCGCGGGTTTATGGCGAGCATTGGCAAATATGCCGGTGTTAATGCGGTGTATTGGCAAACCGGCTTTGCGTTTTACGAACAAACCCACCGCAGCCGCGCCTGGGTGGAATGGCAACGGCTGGACGACTGGCAAGGCATCATCCGGCTGCAAACCCAAGGCGGGCAAGCGGCGGCATTATTGGCGCAGCTTGCGGAGTATTTACGCGACGAACAACAACGCTGGGGCGTGCAAGCGCAAGAAACCAGCACCCGCAAAACCTTAGCACACGAGGAATCCAAGATGAACCAGCCTTTGCAATTCGCCCAAGCCGAAACCCCGCAACGCGAGATTTGTATTTCCTATGCGCGGGCCGATGAGACCCCACAAGGCAAAAGCCTTGAAGACATCGTCGAGCGCTTTTGCGCGGCGGCACAGCAGCGCGGCATCCACATTATCCGCGACAAAACCGAACTGGGTTTGGGCGACAGCCTGATTCAGTTCATGCAGCGCATCGGCGCGGGCAAGCGGGTGTTGGTGGTGTTAAGCGACAAGTACCTGCATTCCGCCAATTGCATGTACGAGTTGTTTGAAATCTGGCGCAACAGCAAACTGGACAAAGCCGCGTTTAAAGAAAGAGCAGGCGTTTACCGCCTGCCCTGCGCCAACATTTTCGAGCTTGAAGATCGCAGCGACTACGCCATTTATTGGCGAACAAAATTCCACAAGATGGATGCGAAATTGCGCAAAAACGGGCCGGATATCCTAGGCCCGCAGGGATTTTCTGAATATAAACGAATGCAAGATTTCGCCCTCCACGTCGGCGAAATACTTGATTTTTTCAAAGACACCCTGCATCCGGGCAATTTTGAGGAACTGGAGCAATATGAATTAGACCGTTAGCACGCAAACCCGAATTTTCCATCCACCACGACTAGGCATCCCAATGAAACTCATCACCGCCCAAGAATTACACCAACGCCTGCAAGCCGGCGAAAGCCAACCCTTTCTGCTCGATGTGCGCGAGCCGCACGAATTCAAATACTGCCACATCAACGGCAGCGTCAACCTGCCAATGAACCAAACCCCGGCGCGGCTGGCGGAACTCGACCCGGCGCGGGAAACCGTGGTGATTTGCCACCACGGCATGCGCAGCGCACAAGTCGCCCATTTCTTAATCAATCAAGGTTTCAGCGACATCAGCAACCTGACCGGCGGCGTCGCGGCTTGGGCCACGCAGGTCGATCCGACCATGCCGACTTATTGATACAATCCGCTGTGGAGTCCAAAGCTTGCTTTGGACATTCCAAACCCGTCCAAAGCAAGCTTTGGACTCCAACAAAAAGCCGATTGCGATGGTGTTGCGGCGCGGCGGCTTGCAATCCGCTTGGATTAACCGCTGGGGAACAACGCCCGGTAATTGCTTGAGCTTTGCTGCGCCACGGTTTCCAAGGGGATTCCCCGCAGGCCGCCGATGAATTGGGCGACATGGAGGACGTGGTGAGGGTAGTTGGGTTTGCCGCGATGGGGTATCGGGGCCAGGTAAGGCGAGTCGGTTTCGATCAGGTAGCGGTCGGCGGGGACTTTGCGGGCGGCGTCTTGGATTTGCTCGGCGTTGCGGAAGGTGACGATGCCGGAAAACGAGATGTAAAAGTTCAGATCCAATGCCTGCCGCGCCGTTTCCCAGTCTTCGGTGAAGCAATGCAGCACACCACCGACTGCATCCGCGCCTTCTTCTTTGAGTATCCGTAAAGTATCTTCCCTCGCTTCGCGGGTATGGATAATCAAGGGTTTGCCGGTCGCTTTGGCGGCGCGGATATGGGTGCGGAAGCGCTCGTGCTGCCATGTCAAATCGCCCTCGCTGCGGAAATAATCCAAGCCGGTTTCACCGATGGCGACGATTTTCGGATGCGCCGCCCGCTCGACTAATTCCTCCACGCTCGGTTCATGGCAATCCTGTTCGTTCGGGTGTACGCCGACGGAGGCGGATATGCCCGGATACTCGTCCACCAAACTCATCATGCCCGGCCATTTCTCCATGCTGATGGAGACGCAAAGCATATGGTCTATGCCGCCGGCTTGGGTTTCTGTCACGAAGCGGCGGAAGTCGCCGCCGTAGGGTTTGAGGTCAACGCGGTCGAGATGGCAGTGCGAGTCGATGAGCATAAGGTTACATGGTGTGGGTGGGGCGGTCGGTCTCCAACGCGCCGGCCAGATAGTTTTCAATGCGGTTGCGCGTCGTGCCGCCGTCCTTGTCGCTGAACTGCACGCCAATGCCGGTGGAGCGGTAGCCTTCCGAGTTGCGCGGGGTGATCCAGACGACTTTGCCCGCCACCGGGATGCGCTCGGTCTCCTCCATCAGGTTCAACAGGATGAACACGTCGTCGCCCAATTGGTAGGTTTTGTTGGTGGGGATGAACAGCCCGCCGTTGTTGATGAAGGGCATGTACGCCGCGTACAGGGCGTTTTTGTCGCGGATGGTCAGCGACAGGATGCCTTGCCGGGCCTGGGGATGGTCTTCGCTCATAGGTGTGGCCTGTGGGTGTCGGGGTTGCCGGGGGCCGCGTGGCGCCAGCGTATCAGCAGGTCTTCCAGCAGCAATTGCCGGTTGGCCTGGGTGGACAGCAGCCGCCGCGCGGCATTCAGCCGATCCAGTTGGCCGAACAGTTGTTTTAAGTTTATCTGTTGCGCCACGGCTTGCAAACCTAGGGCCAAATCCCTGTTGTCGATGGTTTGGCAACCGGGGGCCGAGCGCAGCCGGATCGCGTCCATCGTCCAAGACAGCATCCAGTCGGCCAGGGTTTCGCCGGGAAACTTTAGCCATTTCTCCGCCAGCGCGGTCGGCTCCACGCGGCGTTCCAGCACGTCGCGCCAGCCTTGGAAAAACTCGTTGCGCTGGCCGACGATATCCGCCCCGGCCATCGCCAAGGCTTGCAGCGGGGCGCCGCGCGCCAAGGACAGCAAGACTTCGGCCTGCTGCGCGACGCTGGGCTGGCCGCGCAGCCAGGCCAGCGCCAAGGCCCGCTCCGGCAGCGGGATGTCCATGCGCTGGCAGCGGCTTAAAATCGTCGCCGGCAAGGCTTCGGGGGCGTCGGTCAACAGCAGCAAAGTGGTGTGCGCGTCCGGCTCCTCCAAAGTCTTTAGCAGGCTGTTGGCCGAGGAGACATTCATTTGGTGGGCCGGGACAATCAGCACCACGCGCCGGCCGCTGTATTGCGGCTTCAATTCTAAAGTGGCGATGAGCTTGCGGATGGCGTCCACCGGGATGGCTTTGCCCGGCTCTTCGGGTTCGACGCGCAGAAAGTCGGGATGAGTTTCGGCCGCCCACAAATGGCAGCTCACGCACTGCCCGCAGGCATATTGACCTGGATCTCGGCACAGCAGCCTTTGGCTAAAGGTTTCCGCCAGCAGCCGCTTGCCCACCCCAGCCCGGCCGGCCATCAGCAAGGCTTGCGGAACCCGCCCCGCCTGGACATAGGTTTCCAGCGTCCGCCAATGCGGGTCTAGCCAAGCCATGCCGTCGATGGCGCTCATGCCGCCAACAACCGCCGCAGATGCTCGGCAAGATCAGCCCGCACTTCGTCCAAAGGCCGGGCCGCATCCACGATCTTGACGCGCGCTGGGCAGCGTTCGGCCAGTTGCAGATACGCCGCGCGCACCCGCCCAAAAAACGCCAGGGTCTCCGCTTCCATGCGGTCGCTGGGGCCACGGTGTTTCGCCCTGGCCATGCCGGTTTCCACCGGGGCGTCGAGCAGCAGCGTCAAATCCGGTTGCCGCCCGCGCTGCACGTGCCGCTCCAAACTTTGGATGAAGGCCAAGTCCACGCCGCGCCCGCCGCCTTGGTAGGCGTAACTGGCGTCGGTGTAGCGGTCGCACACCACCCAGGCGCCGCCGGCCAGCGCCGGCTCGATGACATCGCGCAAATGCTGGGCGCGGGCGGCGAACACCAATAGCAATTCGGTCTCCGGCGCGATATCGCCCTCGCCCAAAAACACCGCGCGGATTTTTTCGCCGACGGGCGTCCCGCCCGGCTCGCGGGTGGCGACCACTTGCTTGCCGCTGGCGCGTAGAAAGTCGGCGACAAATCCCAGATTGGTGGACTTGCCCACGCCTTCGCCGCCTTCCAGCGTGATGAAAACGCCTTTATTCATGCTGGCCCTTATGCTTCTGGTATTGCTCCACGGCCTGGTTGTGTTCGGCCAGGGTTTTGGAAAAAACATGCCCACCGTCGCCACGCGCCACAAAATACAGGCTGTCGCCCGGCTCCGGGTGCAGCGCGGCATGGAGCGCGGCGAGGCCGGGCATCGCTATCGGCGTCGGCGGTAGGCCGGTGTGCTGGTAGGTGTTGAACGGCGTGTCGCGCAGCAAGTCTTCCTTGCGGATGTTGCCCGCATACGTCTCGCCCATGCCATAGATCACCGTCGGGTCGGTCTGCAACAGCATGCCCTTGGCCAGCCTGCGGCTGAACACGCCGGCGATTTTCGCCCGCTCCGCAGGCAGGCCGGTTTCCTTCTCTACAATCGAGGCCAAAATCAGCGCTTCATAAGGGCTGCGCACCGCCAGATCCGCCGCCCTGCCCTGCCATTCTTCCGCCAGCACAGTCTGCATTTTGCGGTAAGCGCGGCGCAGCAGGTCGAGGTCGTCGGTGCCTTTGGCAAAAAAATAGGTGTCGGGGTAAAAGCGGCCTTCGGCGTCTTCGCCGGGGGCGTCGATCAGTTCCATGATTTCCCGTGGCGGCTTGCCGTCGATGTGGTGGCTGAGCGCAGGCTCGCGGCTGATGGCGTCGAGCATTTGGCGGAAGCTCCAACCTTCGACGAAAGTAAGGCTGTAATGGCGTACCTTGCCGGAGGCGAACAAGGCCAACAACTGGCGCGGCGTGGTCTGTGGGGGAATCGCGTATTCGCCGTACTTCAAGCGCGA
>JBJSYU010000376.1:0-4146 GCA_046089945.1 Candidatus Methylumidiphilus sp. | reverse complement strand
GATTCTAAGACCCTCTCCCCCAACCCCTCTCCCCACGGGGAGAGGGGAGCAAAATCAATGGGAGATGGGTTTTATTGATTTTCGAAATACTCCTGAGGCTGTTCCAGGCCACGAGTGACGCGGCCTGCGGATGCCCGTGAGGAATGCCATAAATCAATTAAACCCACCTCCAATCAATGCTTTGGCTAGATGTGTAGATACCTATGCCTGCGAGGGGGAGGGAGCAAAAACTTGAATCAGAGATGTTTTTAACGCGATGACGCCGAAGCGCCGCACGACCGCCAAGCTTGCCGCCGGGGCGCTGTGCGCGTTGCTGGCGGCGGGGCTTCATTTTGGCTGGAATTTGGCCGCGACCGGCGTGGCGTACAAGGCTAAAGCCTTGTGTTCCGGCGTGTTCGTGTCCGGGCGCAGCCCGCAGTCGGTGTTGGCGGGGGATTTGGAGGTCGAGGATCTGGCACCGCTGCGGGCCATCGCCACACAGGTCGATGCGGAAAATCGGCAGGTGTCGGCCAGCTTTTTCGGGCTGATCCGGCGGCAGGCGGTTTATCAGCCGGGCTTCGGCTGCACCTTGGCGTTTGGCGCATCCAGCAAGCCACGGAGTTATTCGCCGCTCAGCGCGGCGCAGGCGATGCCGCCGAAAATCGACGGCCCTGCCCTGCCCTTGGCGCGGATCGGCCCGCCGCCGAGGCATATCCCGCAGCCAGCGCAGCCCCGCTTGTCCGCCCCGCCCAACCCGGCGCGCTTGCAGGCCGCGCTGGACTGGGCTTTCGCCGAACCCGACCCGCAACACCGACGCCGCACCCGCGCCGTGGTGGTGATGCGCGATGGGGCGGTCATCGCCGAGCGCTACGCGCCGGGCTTCGGCCCCGACAGGCCGCTGCCGGGCTGGTCGATGGCGAAAAGCGTGATGAACGCGCTGGTCGGCATTTTGGTCGGGCAAGGCCGGCTGGATTTGAACGCGCCCGCCCCTGTGCCGGAGTGGCAGGCGCACGGCGATCCGCGCCGCATGATTACGCTGGATCAGATGATGCACATGGTCAGCGGCTTGGAATTTTCCGAGTCGGCGGGCGAACCCTTGGGCGATGTGACGCAGATGTTGCTGCGCGCGCCGGACGCCGCCGCCTATGCCGCCGCCAAACCGTTGGCGGCACCGCCGGGGACGCGGTGGCATTACGCCAGCGGCACGACCAACATCATCAGCCGCATCCTCCGCGACACGCTGGGCGAGGCGGATTACCGCGACTTTCCGCGCCGTGCCTTGTTCGCGCCGCTGGGCATGGACAGCGCGGTGCTGGAAACCGATGCCGCCGGCGATTTCGTCGGCTCGTCGTTCATGTACGCGACGGCGCGGGATTGGGCCAAGCTCGGCCAGTTGTATTTGCAAGACGGCATGTGGCAGGGGCGGCGGTTGTTGCCGGCCGGGTGGGTGGGCTATTCGACCATTCCGACGCCGCTGGCGCCGGGCCAGCAGTACGGGGCGCATTTTTGGCTGAACATCCAACACGACTATCCGAACGACCCCGGACGCCCGCTGCCGCCGGACGCCTTCCACGCCATGGGCCACGAGGGCCAATGTGTTAGCATTATCCCGTCGCTTGGGCTGGTCGTCGTGCGGCTGGGGCTGACCCGCACCGCCTCGGCGTGGCGGCAAGACCGTTTCCTAAACCAGATTATCGACGCGCTGGCCGATTGAGCCGCTACGCATGATGTACATTCCCGAAGCTTTCGCCGAACCGCACACCGACAGCCTGCATGCGCTGATGCGCAGCCATCCGCTGGCGACCGTGGTGGCGCTGAGTGAGGAGGGTTTGGAGGCGAACCATATTCCCTTGCAGGTGTTGGCCGAACCCTTGCCTTATGGCCGCTTGCGCGGGCATATGGCGCGGGCCAATCCGGCTTGGCGGGGGTTTTCGCCGACGGTTGAGATATTGGCGATATTCCACGGGCCGAATGCCTATGTCAGTCCGTCGTGGTATGCGTCGGCGGCGGATGGCAAGGCCGTGCCGACTTGGAATTATGCGGTCGTCCATGCCTATGGCCGTGTGCAAATCCACGAGGAACCGGATTGGCTGCTGGCGCATTTGCGGCAGATGAGCGCCAGCGAAGAAGCACGGCAGGCCAAGCCCTGGTCGCTGGATAATGCGCCGGCGGATTTCATCACACACCTGTTGCCGGCGATTGCCGGCATCGAGATGACCATTACCCGCCTGCTGGGCAAGCGTAAGCTGAGCCAAAACCGCTCTGCCGCCGACCGCCACGGCGTGGCCTTAGGCTTGCGCGGCGGCGATGGGCAGGCGCAGGCCGTCGCCGATTTGATTGAACCTGCTGAAATAGTGAGGAAACCTTAGATGTTGAACCGCAAACCCGCTGTGTTGCTTGCCGCCGTGGTTTTGGCGTTGTCCGCCGGATGCGCCTTTGCCGATGATGGCGGCCTGAGTTATGGCTCGAAGATTGCCGGCAAATTCGGCTTAGGGCTGATTAACGCCACCACTGGCATTGCCGAATTGCCGAAATCGATGATGGTGGAATCTGCCGCCGAGGGTATCGGCATGGGGATGACGGTGGGCTTACTTAAAGGCATGACCAATATGCTGGGCCGTTCGCTGTTTGGCATGTTGGATGTGGTGTCGTTTCCAATACCCACCAAGCCGATGCTGACGCCGCCGGTGGTATTCCAAGATTTCGACACGGCGACGACTTATGGCGACGGCTGGGAAACCTATTGACGCCATGGCGGATACCTTGATGAAAACACCCTTTCTTTGGCCGGTGCGGGTGTATTACGAAGACACCGACGCCGGCGGTGTGGTGTACCACGGCAATTATCTGAAATTCTTTGAACGCGCCCGCACCGAGCGGCTGCGGGCGATGGGCTTTGAGCAAGACGCGCTGCGCCAGGAATTTGGCATCCTGTTCGCCGTCCGCTCGGCGCAGGTGGATTACCTCAAGTCGGCCCGTTTCAATGACGCGCTGCTGGTGTCGGCGGAGGTGGTGGATTTGCGACGCGCCAGCATGAGCTTCGCCCAAGACATCCGCCGGGGCGGGGCGGACGGCGAACTGCTGTGCCGGGCCAGCTTCCGCATCGCCTGCCTGACCGACACCGGCCTGCGCCCTACGCCGATCCCCGACATTTTGCTGGAGACTATCGGCCATGGCCGCTGATCTGCCGCTGATTCTGTTGATCCGCAGCGCCGGCCCGGTGGTGCAGGCGGTGCTGCTGCTGTTGCTGGTGGCCTCGATTGTGTCGTGGACGTACATCATCGCCAAATCCGTCCAAATCGGCCGCGCCCGCCACGGTTGCGACACGTTTGAGGAGCAGTTTTGGTCGGGCATCGATTTGGCGGATTTGTACCGCGAACTGTCGCAGCCGGACTATCTGGCGGAAGGCATGGAGACGGTGTTCCTGTCCGGCTTCAAAGAATTCGCCAGATTGCGCAAACAGCCGGGCATCGCGCCGGAGGCAATGGTGGAGGCGGCGCAGCGCGGCATGCGCGTGGCGCTGGCGCGGGAGCTTGACCATCTGGACGAGCGCCTGCCGTTCCTCGCCACGGTCGGCTCGACCAGTCCGTACATCGGCCTGTTCGGCACGGTTTGGGGCGTCATGGACGCCTTCCATGCGTTGGGTTCGGCCAAGCAGGCGACGCTGGCGATGGTCGCCCCCGGCATCTCCGAAGCCTTGTTGGCGACGGCGATGGGCTTGTTTGCGGCGATTCCGGCGGTCATCGCTTACAACCGCCACAGCGCCGACATCAACCGGCTGGCCAGCCGCTACGAGGCGTTCGCCGACGAATTCCTCAGCCTGCTGCACCGGCAGGCGCACAGCCGATGAACTGGCGCGGCGGGCGCAAGCGCCACAAACCGATGGCCGAGATCAATGTCGTCCCTTACATCGACGTGTCCTTGGTGCTGCTGGTCATTTTCATGATGACCGCGCCGCTGTTGGAAAGCGAAGTCGGCATTGACCTGCCGCAGGCCGACGCCCAGCCCCTCAGCCCCACGGCAGACGCGCCGATTATCGTGACACTGAAAGCGGACGGCGGCTTGTTTGTGGCTTTAGGCGGCGATGAGGCGAAGGCGGTGGACAACGCCGGCCTGCGCGAAATGGTGCTGGCGGCGCTGCAAGCCCAGCCCGGCCGGGCGGTGTTG
>JBJSYU010000375.1:0-7148 GCA_046089945.1 Candidatus Methylumidiphilus sp. | reverse complement strand
GGCGCTGCTGTCAGGCTGCGCGACCACGCCGAAGCCCGCCAGTCCGCCCCGCGCCGCCGGGCTGTTGGAGTACGCGCTCAGCCTGCAAGGCACGCCTTATGCTTGGGGCAAGTCCTCGCCGGAGGAGGGCTTCGATTGCAGCGGCTTTGTCTGGCATGTGTACCGCCACGAGTACGGCGTGACGCTGCCGCGCACGGCGGAGCAGATGGCCTTGGGGTTACCGGAAGTCGATCCCGAAGACCGCCAACCCGGCGATTTACTGCTGTTCAACACCGGCGGCAAATTTTATTCCCATGTCGCCCTGTATCTGGGCAGCGACGCCTTCGTCCACGCCTCCAGCGCCAAGACCGAAGTCATCGTGTCCAATTTGGGCAAGCCTTACTGGCGCGAGCGGCTGGTTGGCGTGCGCAGGCCACCCTTAAGCAACGGCCCCTCGTGACAACTTACTAGCTTTAATCTGTAAATCACTTTGCCAGCATGCCGCCGATGCCTCAGCCTGCAATCCCAACACTTTAAATCTTTAGGAAACGCCAATGCACACCAAGCCCCCCGCCCACTACTGCTTCAGCACCAGCGCCGCCCACTGGCTGGCCACCGCCGCTTTTTTCGGCTTGGCCGTCGGCGCACAGGCTGCCGAAATACCGCTCACTGGCGAGATTCTCGTCAGCAGCACCAACAGCAGCCCGGGAAGGCAAGACGTCAACGCCATTGTGAACGCCAACCGGTTTTACAACCAAGGCTACAGCGGAACACGCGCGATCATGGCGAACATCGAAGCCCAAACTATTTGGAACGGCCACGAATCCTTGACGCAGGTGCAGACTTTTGTACACGGCACCGGTACCAGCGCCGTAACGGCGCCGGGTTCGCACCCGACCTCGGTGGGGCAAACCATGGGCGGCAGGCCCCTGGGCAACACACTGCGATCCGGCATCGCGCCCAATGCCACGCTATGGTCGGGGGCCATCGCCACTTCCGTCAGCGGCGCCAATTTCAACATTACCAACGCATCAGTGGCCAGCGTCTATGCGCCCATTCTGAAGACCGGCGTCACCGACCAGACCACCGGCATCAGCGGCAAGACGGCGGATGTGTTCAACAGCAGTTGGGGCGGGACAGATCCTACCGGTCTTACCGGATTCAACACGTACACTCTGGGCATCGATGGCTTGCTGTATCAGACAGGAAAAATCGGCGTCGTGTCGGCGGGCAATTCCGGCTCTAGCGCGAACACCATTGGCTGGCCAGCTTCTGGCTACAACACTATCGCCGTCGCGGCGCTCGGCACCGCTTTTGACACGATCCCCTACAACCAAGTCAGCAGCTTTTCCAGCCGCGGCCCGAACGACTACTACAACCCCAACAATGGGCAGACCATCGCAGGCGTCCGCGCCCGCATCGACATAGCGGCACCGGGGGAGAACCTGATCTTGGCCACCAACGACAACAACAGCTCGAACAGCTACGCTAGCGGCAAGCAAGGCACCAGCTTCGCCGCCCCCATCGTCGCCGGCGGCGCGGCGCTGGTGGCCGATGCCGGCAAGGCAATCTACGCAGGCAACGCCAACGCCATCGACGGCCGCGTCGTCAAGGCCGTGCTGCTGAACGGCGCGGACAAGACATCCGGCTGGAACAACGGCCAAGCCACCGTCAGCGGCGTAGTGACGACCACCCAGTCGCTGGATTATGCGGCCGGCGCCGGGCGCATGAACCTGGACAAAACCTATAACCAGTATGTCGATCCCGGCCATGGCGGCAAAGCCGGCACCACCGATGTGCTTGGGCATGACTGCCTTACCGGCGGGGCTTGCGACATGGGCACGGTCTCGGCCACCGGCTGGGACTATGGCTGGGCAAACCAAGGCGGCAGCAACAATTACTATATCGGCCAGCAACTGAACGGCGGCAAGCTATTCACCGCGACGCTGGACTGGTTTGCCAACATCAACTCCGGCAGCGACACGGATTTTACGGGCACCTCGTACAAACATTTAGCCAACCTGAATCTGTCAGTCTTTGAGTACAACCCCTTGAACCATGCCATCCTCCGCACCGTGGCGGAATCGACCAGCCTGTATAACATCGTCGAGCATCTGTACTTTACGCTGCCGGCGACGGGCTACTATGGCTTGACCGTCAGCAGCGCCGCCGACCTGTGGAATTTCAACAGTTCCACCGGCGAGTATTTCGGTCTGGCCTGGACCAGCGCGGTGCCGGCGCCTTCGACGCTGCTGCTGGCGCTGGCCGGTTGGGCGGGCATGACCGCCAGTGCGCGCCAAAAGCGCGGCAAGCGCCGCGCCGCTTGATAGAATACGCGGCCAATCCCCACTGACGGAAAACCAAACCCTATGCGCACCAGCCAATTTCCCCTAAACACGGTCAAGGAAACCCCCGCCGACGCCGAAATCGTCAGCCACCAGCTCATGCTGCGGGCCGGCATCATCCGCAAGCTGGCCGCCGGCCTGTACACTTGGTTGCCGCTGGGCCTGCGCGTGTTGCGCAAAGTCGAGCGCGTGGTGCGCGAGGAGATGGATAGTGCCGGGGCGCTGGAAGTGTCGATGCCGGTGGTGCAGCCGGCGGAACTGTGGCAGGAGTCGGGACGCTGGGAACAGTACGGCCCGGAATTGGCGCGGCTGAAAGACCGCCACGAGCGCGAGTTTTGCCTAGGGCCTACGCACGAGGAGATCATCACCGCCTTGGCGCGCGATGAGATCAAAAGCTACAAGCAGTTGCCGATCAACTATTACCAGATCCAGACCAAGTTCCGCGACGAGATCCGCCCGCGCTTCGGCGTCATGCGCGCCCGCGAATTTCTGATGAAGGACGCCTATTCCTTCCACTTCGACCAAGCGTCTTTGCAGCAGACTTACGATGCGATGTATCTGGCCTACAGCAATATTTTCAGCCGCCTGGGGCTGAAGTTCCGCCCGGTGCTGGCCGACACCGGCGCCATCGGCGGCAGCCATTCGCATGAGTTCCATGTGCTGGCCGACTCCGGCGAGGACGCCATCGCCTTTTCCGACCAAAGCCAGTACGCCGCCAATGTCGAACAGGCCGAGGCGCTGGCGCTGGACAGCGTGGACGAGGCGCCCGCCGAATTGGTTTTGGTTGACACCCCCGGCCAGCACAGCATCGAAGCGGTCAGCGCCTTTTTAGGCGTGCCGCCGGCCTGCGTGTTGAAAACTTTGTTTGTGGCCGGGGAGGAGGACGGCGTGGTCGCGCTGCTGCTACGCGGCGACCATGAGCTGAACGCGGTGAAGGCGGCGAAACTGCCCGGCGTCGCCCAGCCTTTGCGCTTTGCCTTGGAATCCGAAGTCCGCGCCGCCGCTGGCTGCGCCCCCGGCTCGCTCGGCCCCATCGGCTTGGAGATCCCCGTTTTCGCAGACCGCAGCGCGGCGAAGCTGGCCAATTTCGTCTGTGGCGCGAACCAAGACGGCAAGCATTACACCGGCGCCAATTGGGGGCGCGATGTGGCCCTGTCGGCGGAATCCATCGTGGACATCCGCAATGTCGTGGACGGCGACCCCAGCCCGGATGGCCTCGGCACGCTGAGCATCGCCCGCGGCATCGAAGTCGGCCACATTTTCCAGCTCGGCACGAAATACAGCGAGGCGATGGGCGCGACGGTGCTAAACGAGGAAGGCCGCAGCCAAGTGATGATTATGGGCTGCTACGGCATCGGCGTGACCCGCGTGGTCGCCGCTGCCATCGAGCAGAACCACGACGCCAAGGGCATCATCTGGCCGCAAGGCTTGGCGCCATTCGATGTCGCCTTGCTGCCGATGAACATGCACACCTCCGAACGCCTACGCACACAGGCCGAGCAGCTTTACGCCGAACTGCGCAGCGCCGGCTTTGAGGTGCTGTTCGACGACCGTAAGGCCCGCCCCGGCGTGATGTTCGCCGACATGGAGCTAATCGGCATCCCGCACCGCGTCGTCGTCAGCGACAAGGGGCTGGACGCCGGCACGGTGGAATACAAAGGCCGCCGCGACGCGGACAGCCAGCACATCGCCGTCGGCGATATCATCGGCTTTCTGCGCGGCCAATCTTCTTAAGGTCTAGGTCAATCCATGAACAAACTATTGCACATTCCCCCGCCGGTTTACGCGCTGCTGTCGCTGGGCGTGTGCAAAGGCATCGACAGCCTGCTGCCGATGGGCGGGCCGACCTTCCCGCTGCTGGGCGCGGCGCTGGCTTTGGCGGGCTTAGGTTTGATGTTGTGGGCCTGGCTGCATTTCCTCAAGCAGAAAACCACGCCCATCCCCACCGGCGAGCCTAGTGCCCTGGTCACAGACGGCCCTTACCGCTTTAGCCGCAATCCGATGTACCTGGGCATTGTGATTGTATTGACCAGCGTCGCGTTTTTTGTTGGCTCGCCGCTGTATTTGCTGAGTCCGGTCGGATTTTTCTGGGTGGTGGATCGGCTGTTCATCCCTTACGAGGAAGCCAAGCTGGAGCGCCTGTTCGCCGGCGGTTACGCCGATCTGCGGGCGCGCGTGCCGCGTTGGCTGTGGGCGGGGCGGGCGTAATTTGGAAATTACCGGCCTGCGGGCTTGTGCTAAAATGCCGCATCCACAAGAAGGCGTCCCGCCCCATGCAAACGCGGACGCGGCCCCCAACATGCGCAACAACGATTTAGGAACTCCCATGAAGCTCAACCTTATCCTGGCCAAGACTTTCCAGTTTGTCGTCTCCCTGCTGTTTATCACCATGGTGCTGTTTTACGGCAGCGTGTTGCTGATGTTTCCGCTGGCCGTGTTGGTGTACGCCGTCAAAATCGCCTCCTTGCTGGCCCCGACCGCCGTCGCCGTGGTCATCGGCGTCGCCGCGCTGGCTTATCTGGGCCGGGAAGTCTCCCGCATGCCTGAGCTGTTGGGTGCCATTTTAGGCGTGGGCAGCGATCTGGTCGCCTTCGGCTACCAGCAGAAAGAGCGTTTCGACCCGATCATCGAAGCCGCGCAAGCCGGCAAAACGGCTTAAAGCCTGCGGCAGAAACGCAAAACCCCGCTACGGCGGGGTTTTTTGTGCTTAGGAGAACTGGGGGTGGAGCGGGCGATGGGATTCGAACCCACGACAGCTTGCTTGGGAAGCAAGAACTCTACCGCTGAGTTACGCCCGCTGGTCGAGGAACTGAGATTCTACGGATTTTTGCGGCCCGCCACAATGGCAAGGGGTGAACTATTTGCAATAATTTTGTATCGTAAGCCAAGCCGGCGCAATCCGGCCCATGACAACAACAATGCCCTGGCCCGCTTAAATTTAAAGAGGAGAGTCTCCAATGTTGATGATGCTCGGCATAATTATTTCCATGCTTAGTTCCGTGTTGTTTTACCGCACCGCCGCCGCCAAAGGCGCGCCCGCCATCCAATGGGCGGTCGTCGGTTTCGGAAGCTATTTCCTGACTAATTTAACCTGGACTTTTATGGTGTCCCAGCCCATCGCCCACAAGTTGGCCGCCCAAAACCTGAATGGCAAGGCCATGCTGGTCAATGGCTCCGGCATCCTGCTCGGCGTCGTGGTCGCGTGGCTGATCTGGTCGCAACTGCTGAACAAGCTTAAAGCCGCCGAAGAATAAGCTTTCCCGCAAACTAAAAACGCCCCGCAGGCCGGTCGGGCCTGCGGGGCGTTTTTTGTGCGTTTAAACCTAAACCGCCTTAGAGCGCGTCGGCGTTCTCGCTCAAGTAAGCGGCGACGCCTTCCGGGCTGGCCGACATGCCGGTCTTGCCCTTGCTCCAGCCCGCCGGGCAGACTTCGCCATGCTCTTCATGGAACTGCAAGGCGTCAACCATGCGCAGCAGCTCATCGAAGTTGCGGCCCAGCGGCAGGTCGTTGACCACCTGGTGGCGCACCACGCCTTGCGTGTCGATCAGGAAGGTGCCGCGATAAGCGACCGGGAAGCCTTCCTTTTCGACGTCGTATGCCTTGGCAATCGCGTGGCTGATGTCGGCGACCAGCGTGTACTTGACCGGGCCGATGCCGCCGTTGTTGACCGGCGTGTTGCGCCAAGCGTTGTGGGTGAAGTGGGAATCGATGGAGACCGCCAACACTTCCACGCCGCGCGCCTTGAACTCTTCAACGCGATGGTCGAGGGCGATCAGCTCGCTGGGGCAAACAAACGTGAAATCCAGCGGATAGAACACGATGGCGACATACTTGCCGGCGGTCTCTTTCGAGAACTCGTAGCTGTCTACGATGCTGCCGTCGCCGAGGACGGCTGGCGCGGTGAAATCAGGGGCCGGTTTACCAACTAAAACGCTCATTAAAGTCTCCTGTGCATTATCGGGGAGGGTTGGGTGCCTAAGCGGAGCGCGTCCGCCCGGCGCATCATGCCTCGGAATAACCGGGCTTTTTGGATCGTGAGGCTCAATTGTACACTAAAACACTTAGGTATTGGCTAGGCTTCAAACAAGCGCCAGCATCGGATTGTCCATCACATCCCGCCAGACTTCGGCGCCCCTGCCGTCCACGACGGGGCGGATGCTGGCATACAACACGCCTTGGGCATGGAATATATCCACGCTCCCGCCTTCGCGGTGGCTGCTTAGGCGGATGGAATGGATATTCGAGCCGCGCAGGCAAATCTTGAAATCCCTGCCGACGATGCTGAGGCTGTCGCCGCCCATTTCGGCGGACTTGATCAAAGTGTCGGGCAGATGCAACAGCGGATGGGCGATCAGGATGGCGCAAGGCAACTCCAGTTGTGCCAACAAAGTCAGCCGGTCGCACAACTTTTCCATGGAGAGCAAAGCTTCGCCGGGATGCCTAGGCGTGTCGCGGGCGGCGGTCTTGCGGGAGACGGCGCGCTTTTCTGCCGTCGGCAGCAGCGCTTCGAAAAACAGCGGGTATAGGGTTGTCGCGTGGGCTTGCATGGATACCTCCTTGGAAAGCATTCATCGTTACAAAAAGAACTACGCAGGTGTCTAGCAAAAGACACGCCATCATTCTCGATGTGTCCCGGTGGCGCTGGACGCCGCGCCGCTGGCGCCTGTTTGGCCCAGATCAGCGCGGAACCCGCCTAAATCAACGTGGAAACCGGCCTAAACACGGCCATTCTGGCATCTGTCCGTGAAAGGGTCATGACAGGCCCTCTCGCGGCAAATCTCCATGCCTTGCGTGAAATGCCCCATGCGGCGACAACCCGCCCG
>JBJSYU010000374.1:0-3611 GCA_046089945.1 Candidatus Methylumidiphilus sp. | reverse complement strand
GCGGTTGATCTCATCGGCCAGCACCATCTGGTGAAAAATCGGGCCGGGCTGGAAGCGGAAGCTGTGGCTCTGCCCATCGAAGATCGACGAGCCGACCACGTCCGCCGGCAGCAAGTCGCTGGTGAACTGGATGCGCTGGTAATGCAAGCCCAGCAAATTCGCCAAGGTGTGCGCCAGCGTGGTCTTGCCGACGCCGGGGATGTCCTCGATCAACAAATGCCCGCGCGCCAGCAGGCAGCACACGGCTAGGCGGATTTGCCGCTCCTTGCCGAGGATGATGGTGTTGGCTTGCGCCAAAAGATGGTTCAGTTGGTCGTGCATCAGGCGTTCCCGGTTGCGTTGGGTTTGGGCGGGCGAAACGGCGTCAAGTGTGCTTGCCATTCTGCCACAAAGACAAAACATCAGGGTGGCAAGCCGTGGCCGGCGGCCAGCTTCCGGCATCGCGCCGGGCTTTTTTTGCCCTCCTGGACACATCCAAACCCTAACCCGCGCCGGTCGGCACAGCCCTGCCTCCCCCCGCCGATACTGGCAGCAACACTTTCAACACGGGTATTTTTACCCCACGGCATGGGCATTTTTTACCTATTGCCGCCTATCGAACTCGCTTAAACTATTTCCACGGTCACCAGACAAGTGCGGCATCTGCACTTGCGACATACCACTTATTCCATTTAGCATTCGGAGTGTACTTCCATGACAGCTCAACCACAAAAGATCACTGCGGCAACTGTGCATACAATGCCTTTTGTGCCGACCTTGGATAGGCAAGTGGCGGACAGCCATTTTGACGCTGACAGCGAATGGATGCGGGACAGCCTGAATATGATGGTGGTCGGCATTGGTGGCCTAGGCGTGGTGAATCTAAGCCGCCGCCTGCGCGATTTGGCAGCTAGCCGTTATGAGTATGTGCAGACCGTCGAACAACGCGGCATGGCACAGCGCCGCTCCAGCACGGCGGCGGTGATACTGGCGGCCAACGACGAGGTCGCGCCGAATTTGAATATGGCCGAAACCGACTTGCTGATCGGCATGGAACCGCTGGAAGCGCTGCGTTTTTGCCACACATTGCGGCCTGGCTCCTGGTGCTTCCTGTCTGATTCCAGGGTTGAAACCATCTGCGGCGGCGACCAGAAATACGCCTATCCCGACACCCGCGACATCGTCGCCGAAATTGAGGAATACGGTTGCCGCTGTGTATTGCTGCCGCTGTCAAAATGGAAAGAAGACGCGGGCATGGAACCCGTCCACGCCTCCAGCGCAATGTTAGGCTTGTTTTGCGCGGTGTTTGGCTTCGATTTGGCAATGGCTAAAGCGATGGTCGAAGACAAGCGTTCCGCCAGCAGCACGCAGAAGAATATCCAGGCTTTGGAATGGGGATATAGCCAGTATAACCACAGCATCCAAATGCGCGGGACATTCACCACTGCATCGGCAGGCGAAGACTACCCAGTGGCGGTGTCAGAAGAGTCTATGGTGTTGGCAGGAGCCTTGGCGTGACACCCAACAGCACACCCATCGAGACCGTTTATATGTTCCCAGGGTTGGGCGCGGAATACCCAGCGATGTTGGAGACATTCTGCGCCCATTACCCTTGGGCCGGCGCTTTAGTCGAGGAATGGGGCAACTTGGTCGGCTGCGACTTGACGGCCGAAGACCCGGTCAGCCCTAGGCAGCGCGAGAACCTGCGGCAGTTGCGCATCCACGCGCTGAACCTGCTCTGGTGGCGGGTGGCGCGTCCGGCAGCAAGCGGGCAGTTTGCCTGTTGCGGCCACAGCCTGGGCTTTTACGCCGCACTGTCCGCCGCCGGCGCGTTGACGGAACACGCTTCGCTGCGCTGGGTGCAGGCGTTTTTTGACGCGGCTTGGGACGAGTTCGCCGACAACCCCGGCAAAATCGCCGTCATCACCACCACCGCCCCGGTCGATCCGCACCGCCTCGCCAGCCAGTTTTCGGTCGAGGTGATGGCGAAGAACAGCGCCCGGCAGGTCGTCGTGTACGGCGCGGCGGCGGACATCGCCAAGCTGTGCCTGTCGCTGAAAAGCATCTTGGTGCGCAACAGCGACCTAGGCACACCCATCCCATTCCATTCCATCAATATGTGGCGGGTGTGCGACCGCATGGCGAAAACAGCCGCTTCGCCCGATTTTGCGCTGGCCGAGCCGACGCAGCCGGTGTGGTCGCACCTGACCGGCGAGCCGCTGGCCACAGCGGCCGAAATTCGCGCCACCCTGCTGGAACAGCCGTGCCGGACGGTGCTTTGGGAAAAGCTGATGCACAATTTATGGAATGCGCAACCGACCGAATTCGTCGAGGTCGGCCCCAGCCGGATTTTGAGCCAATTGCTGCGCTGGAACGAACCGGCGGCGCCTGTCCGCCCTGTGGACACTCTGCGCCGGGCCGCGCCTGCGGCTGAGGTGGCGTCATGAGTTTCCTCAGTGGTTGTGACGCCATCGCCCGTGGCGCGTGGGAAGGCGGGGCGGCGTTTGCCGGCTCTTACCCCGGCTCGCCCGTCACCGGCATCATCGACGGGCTGGCCCGTTTCCCGGAAATCAAGACGCAATGGATGGCCAACGAGAAAATCGCCATGGAAGTGTCCATCGGCGCGGCCCACGCCGGCCAACGCGCCTTGGTGGTGATGAAGCATGTCGGCCTGAATGTCGCCGCCGACCCGTTTTTCAATGTCGCCTATACCGGCACCCGTGGCGCCTTGGTCATTGTCGTCGGCGACGATCCGGGGGCAAAGTCCTCGCAAAACGAGCAGGACACCCGCATGTTGGCCGCCGCCGCGAAAGTGCCGGTGTTGGAGCCGGCCAGCATCGAGGAGGCGTTGCTGTTCACCCGGCTGGCGTTTGAAATCAGCGAGCGCTTCGACACGCCGGTGATCGTGCGGGTGACGACGCCGTTGTGCTACGGCACCGCCAAGGTCGTGACCGGAACGCGCCCTAAGACTTTTCCGCGCTTGGGCTTCGCTAAGCCCATCGAAAAATACCTGTTGCTGCCGGCCTTCGTCGGCGCGCGGCACCGCGACTTGAACAACCGGCTGGCGCGGCTGGCCGACTCGGACTGGGGCCGCTGGTTCGCCCAGCCGGTGGCGGCGGCAGCCGACGCGCCACGCCATCCTTATGGCATCGTCGTCGCCGGTTTCCCCTACGCCCAAGTCGCCGAAGCGTTTCGCGGCCATGCGCCGATTTTGAAAGTGGGCATGAGCTTTCCGTTGAACGAGGCGGCGATCCGCGAATTTGCCGCCCGTTGCGACCATCTGCTGGTGGTCGAGGAATCCAGCGGCTTTGTCGAAATGCGGCTGCGCGCCATGGGCCTGAAAGTCGCCAGCCGCCCGCAGTTTGACGGCGTCGGCGAATTTGCGTTGACGCAGATGTGCAGCCCGGAGATTCCGGCCATCGCCGAGCGCATCGACGCCATGACCAACAGCCAGACCGGGCGACGGCGCAAGCGCATCCCGCTCGCCGCTGTGGCCGATTTTCCGCGCATGGCGGAACCCTTGAACGCGCCGCCGCGCCCGCCGGGCTTTTGCGCCGGCTGCTCGCACCGGGGCATCTTTTATTCGCTGGCGCAGCGCGACTTGTATGTGGTCGGCGACATCGGCTGCTACA
>JBJSYU010000373.1:0-2543 GCA_046089945.1 Candidatus Methylumidiphilus sp. | reverse complement strand
GATGACGGCAAAGGCGGCGGCGAAGCCGACGCCGAGTATCCAGGTGAAATACCACATGATGATTGTCTCCGGTATTAGTAAAGGGTATGGGTGTCTTGCAAAACCTGTTTTTCCGTCACGCTGCCCCAGATGATTTTGTATACCCAGCGGGTATAGGCCAGCACGATGGGCAGGAATATCACGGTGATCCAAAACGACAGCACCATGGTCGGCTGGCTGGCGCTGGCGTCCCACAGCGTCAGGCTGGAGCGCGGGTCGGTGGAGGAGATCAACAGGAACGGGAACAGGCCGAAGCCCAAGGTCAGCAGCGCTCCGCTTAGGCCCAGCGAGCTGGCGAGGAACGCCAAGCCTGAGCCGGTCTGTTTGGCGAGTAGCCACGCCGCCAGCAGCCCGGCGACGGCCAGCGCCGGCGCGGCGAACATCCAAGGCTGCGCCAGAAAATGCGCCACCCAGCCGGGGCCTTGGGCGATGACGGTTTTGTGCAGCGCGTTGGACGGGGCGTTGCCGCCGGCCATCGCGGTGATTTCCGGGCGGTCTAGGCCGAAAGCCACCCACAGCGTGGCGACCGTCAGCAACAGCAGCAACAGCGGCCCGATCAGCGCGACCGCCTGCCCGGCGCGGTCGTGGATCACGCCTTCGGTGCGCCAGCGCAGGAAAATCGCGCCGTGGAACAGGCAGGCCAGCAGGCCGATGACGCCGCAAAACAGCGCGAACGGGTTCAGCAGCGCGAAAAACGAGCCGGTGTAAAACGAGCGCAGGTCTTCATCCAAATGGAACGGCAGGCCGAGCAGCAGGTTGCCGACCAACACGCCGAGCAGGATCGGCGGCAGCGCGCCGCCGACGAACAAGGCCCAGTCCCAAGCGTTGCGCCATTGCGGGTCGGCAATTTTGCTGCGGTAGTCGAAGCCGGCCGGGCGGAAGAACAGCGCGAACAGCACCAGCAGCATCGCCGCGTACAGCCCGGAAAACAGCGTCGCGTACACCGGTGGCCAGACGGCGAAAATCGCCCCGCCGAGCAGCACCAGCCAGACTTGGTTGCCCTCCCAAGTGGCGCCGACGGTGTTGATGATGACGCGGCGTTCGGTGTCAGTCTTGCCTAAAAACGGCAGCAACGCGCCGATGCCAAAGTCGAAGCCTTCGGTGACGGTGAAGCCGATGGCGACAAGGCCGATAAACAGCCACCAGATGACGCGGATGGTTTCGTAATCAAACATGGTTCAGGTTCCCCAAAAAAAATAGTTAGCGCCCGTGCGTCATTGGATGCCCCGGCATCGCATGGCGGGCGTGGTCGGTCAGTTGCGCGTCGAAAAAGCGGTGGATGGCGTCGATCAGCGCCGGGTCGGCGCTGTTGAAATCGATGCGCCCGCCTTCGGGCAAATCGTGGTAGGCGAACCGCACCTGCCCAGGCTTTGCGGCCTGCAACGCCGCCAGCCCCGGCATGTCCGCGCCGTGGATCTGCTGCGGGCCGGCAAAGTCGCCGCGCGCAAACCCCGCCGCAATCGCCGCCAAATGTTGGCGGATCAACTGGATTTGCGCGTCGTCCTGCGGGTTTTTGGCGACGACGTCCTGCCGGCCGCCGTCGGCGGTTTTGCTGAACACATGCGTGGTTTTGTCCAGCGCAAACGGCATCACATGCGCCCCGCGCTCGGCGACTTCGTCCAGCCGCGCCGGGCTGGCCGGTTCGGCGGACGCCGCCGCCGCCAGCGCCAAAAGCCCGACGCCCGCCCAACCTGCCAACGCGCTCATCGGTGGCCTCCCTGCGGCCAAGCGCCGACCGGCGCACTGCGGTTTTCAAAATGGTAGCGCCCGGTGTGCAGGCTGCTCGGCCCCAGCCGCACATACTTGAACATCAGGTAAAGCTCGATCACCAGCAGCGCGGTGTAAAACAGGAAAAACCCGGCGATGCTGAACCAAAGCTGGTCGGTGCTAAGGCTGGACACGCTCATGTGCGTGGGCAGCACGCCGGAGATTGTCCACGGCTGGCGGCCGTATTCGGCGACAAACCAGCCGGTTTCCGCCGCAATCCACGGCAGCGGAATACCCCACACCGCCATCCGCATCAGCCAGCGCTTTTGGTCGGCGACGCGGGTGGCGCAGTAATAAAACGCCATCGCAAAAATAAACAGCATGGTGAAGCCGCAGGCCACCATCACGCGGAATGTCCAAAACAGCGGCGCGACGCGGGGTATCGTGTCGTTGGCGGCTTTCAGGATCAATTCTTCGCTGGCGGCGGCGACATCGGGGGTATATTTCTTCAACAACAGGCCATAACCCAAATCGGCCTTGTGCGCGTCAAAGCGGCTGCGGGTTTCCGCGCTGTTGTCGCCTGCGCGGAGTTTCTGCAATTCGGCATAGGCCAACATGCCGTTGCGCACACGCTGGACGCTGTCGGCGCGCAAGGCTTTCAAGCCTTTCACGTCTTCATCGACCGAGCGCGTGGCAATCAGCCCCAGCACAAACGGAATTTTCACCGCCCAATGGGTTTTCTCGGCCTCTTGATCCGGTACGCCGATCACTGTGAAACTGGCCGGGGCTTTTTCAGT
>JBJSYU010000372.1:0-3622 GCA_046089945.1 Candidatus Methylumidiphilus sp. | reverse complement strand
TCGCCGACCGCCAGAGCCAGCGCTGCCGCCATGTGCCGGATTTCCGCCTGCCGCACGACGCCTGGGCATGCAGCCGCTGGGAAGCCCCGGCCGAGGTGGACTGCCTGACCTGCGGTGCCTGCTGCCGCGAGGCATACCATTCCGTCGAAGTGTCCGAGCGCGAGCCGGTGAACAAGCTGCACCCGGACATGGTGGTGGTCATGGACACCCACCGCAAACTGCGCCGCGAAGGCGACCGCTGCGCCGCACTGACCGGCGGCAACACCCCGCACGAAGCATACGCCTGCGCCATCTATGAAGACCGCCCGCGCACCTGCCGGGAATTCACGCTGGGCAGCGAAAACTGCCTGGATGCAAGGCGGCGGGTGGGTTTGTCCTTGTAAACGTAGCACCGGCATCGTGCCGGCTTTCACATCGTAGCGCCGGCATCGTGCCGGCGTTTGCATCGTAGCGCCGGCATCTTGCCGGCCAAAGCCTGGGAATGCCTCAAACGCCAGCAAGGATGTCGGCGCTACGTCGATCATCCATCCCGCCTCATAAAACGCCCTAGCGCCAGCTAAGCGCGGCTCGCCTAATCTAGCAAACACGCGCAGCTTACTGCCCCTTCTCTTCTCCAGCCCACAGCCGCAGGCCATACTTTTCCGTATCGCCGGATACCATCCCCGCTTAGGATCGCGGTCGAGTTCGCCAAAACCCGCAAGATCGGCGACAATTAAGCCCAAGCTGTCGGCATGGCCGGCATTCTTCCGCTTCGGAAGCGGGTATTGACTATCCGCGCCTTATCAAAAAACGCTTGCGCCACTCAACAACGATTATGAGCAAAAAGACCCTCAGCGAATCTGATATCTGCGCCAAACTGATCACCCCCGCGCTTATTTTGGCCGGCTGGGATGAAGATTTGCACATTCGGCGCGAAGTGTTTTTCACCAAAGGCCGGGTGATTGTCCGGGGCAAACTGGTCACGCGGGGCAAGGCCAAGCGGGCAGATTATGTGCTGTATTACCGGCATATTCCCATCGCGCTGATCGAGGCCAAGGACAACACACATGCGATTGGCGACGGGTTACAGCAAGCCTTGGATTATGCCCTTACGCTGGGCATTCCCTTTGTCTTCGCCTCCAATGGCGACGGCTTTGTGTTCCATGACCGAACTGGTTTAAGCGCACAACTTGAAACCACGCTGGCCTTGGACGAATTCCCCAGCCCGGCGACTTTATGGGCGCAGTATTGCGCCTGGAAAGGACTGAACGCCGAACAGGAAAAGATTGTGCTGCAACCCTATTACGACGGCGGCGACAGCAAGGAACCGCGCTATTATCAGCGCAACGCCATCAACGCCGCCGTCGAGGCGATTGCCAAAGGGCAAAGCCGGCTATTGCTGGTGATGGCGACCGGCACCGGCAAAACCTACACCGCCTTTCAGATTATTTGGCGGCTGTGGAAAGCCGGGCAGAAAAAGCGCATTTTGTTTTTGGCGGATCGCAATGTGTTGATCGACCAGACCATGGTCAACGATTTCCGTCCGTTTGGCGGTGCCATGGCCAAACTCAGCACGGAGGCGAAAACCATTGAGCGGGCGGATGGCAGCGTGGAGACTATTGTCAATGCCGTCAACAAAAGCCGACGGATCAACCCGGCTTATGAGGTGTATCTCGGCCTGTATCAAGCCATCACCGGCCCGGAGGCGCGGCACAAGCTGTTCCGCGAGTTTTCGCCGGGTTTCTTCGACCTGATTGTGATTGACGAATGCCATCGCGGCAGCGCCGCCGAGGATTCGGCGTGGCGGGAAATCCTCGAATACTTTGCCGCTGCGACGCAAATCGGCTTGACCGCGACGCCGAAGGAAACCGAGTATGTCTCCAACATCGATTACTTTGGCGCACCGGTTTACAGCTACTCGCTGAAACAAGGTATCCGCGATGGTTTTCTTGCCCCGTACAAAGTCATTAAAGTGCATCTCGATGTGGACGTGGAGGGCTACCGCCCCACGCCGAAAGAAACCGACCAATACGGCCACGAAATCGAAGACCGCATTTACAACCAAAAGGATTTTGACAAAAATCTGGTGATTGACGAGCGCACCCGGCGCGTCGCCCGCTGGGTGTCGGAGTATTTGAAACACAGCGGCGACAGGCTGCAAAAAACTATCGTGTTTTGCGTAGACACCGAACACGCCGCCCGCATGCGGCAGGCACTCATCAATGAAAATGCCGATTTGGCCCAGCAAAACCCCCGCTATGTCATGCGCATCACCGGCAACGACAAAGAAGGCACGGAGCAACTCGGCAACTTCACCGACCCGGAATCGAACTACCCGGTCATCGTCACGACCTCGCGCCTGCTGTCCACTGGCGTCGATGCGCAGACCTGCCGCTTGATTGTGCTTGACCGCGAAATTGGCTCAATGACCGAATTCAAGCAGATACTCGGACGCGGCACCCGCATTTACGAAGCGCTCAACAAGTATTACTTCACGCTGGTCGATTTCCGCAAAGCCGCGAATCATTTTGCCGACCCTGAGTTTGACGGCGAGCCGGTGCAGATTTACGAACCGGACGAGGATGATCCTGTCACCCCGCCCGATGCCGCGCCGCCATCGGCGGATGATGATGAAAACCCCATCCCGCAGGAACCCGGCGACGATGAAACCGTGGTGTATACGCCGCCGGATATCGGCTTGCCGCCGCAAGGTCACGAGCGCCCGGAAAAGTATTACATCCACGGCAATCCGGTGGCGGTGCTGACCGAGCGGGTGGAGTATCTGGACGAAAGCGGCAAACTGGTGACGGAATCCCTGCGCGACTATAGCCGCAAAGCCATACGCCAGCATTACGCTAGCTTGGATCAATTCCTGCGCCGCTGGCAATCCGCCGAACGCAAAGCCGCCATCATTGACGAATTGGCCGAAGAAGGGCTATTGCTGGAACCGCTGCAAGAAGAAGTCGGCAAAGACCTAGACCCTTTCGACCTGATTTGCCATATCGCCTTTGACCAGCCGCCGCTGACCCGCCGCGACCGTGCCAATAAAGTCCGCAAGCGCGATGTGTTCAGCCACTACGGCCCACAAGCCCGCGCCGTGTTGGAAGCGCTTTTAGCCAAGTATCAGGATGAAGGCATTGTCGGCGGCCTGGATAATGTTGCGATTCTCAACATACCCCCCTTCAATACCATGGGGACGCCGATGCAACTCATCAAAGAATTCGGTTCAAAGGCGGGTTTTGAAAACGCCGTCCACGCGCTGCAATCCGCCCTTTATCAGGAAGTCGCTTAAACCCATGTCCGCCAGAAACACCGTCAAATCCATTCAAGATATCATGCGCCAAGATGTTGGCGTCGATGGCGACGCGCAACGCCTGTCGCAGCTTTGCTGGCTGTTTTTCCTCAAAATCATCGACGACCAAGACCAGCAATTGGAGATGATGCAGGACAATTACCACTCGCCGATTCCTGCGCATTTGCAATGGCGGGCCTGGGCGGCCGACCCGGAAGGCGTCACCGGCGAGGCGCTGCTGACTTTCATCAACGCCGAACTGTTCCCCAGTCTGAAAGAGCTGCCCACCTACGGCGACAACCGCCGCCGCGTGGTGCGCGATGTGTTCGAGGACGCCTACAACTACATGAA
>JBJSYU010000371.1:0-2861 GCA_046089945.1 Candidatus Methylumidiphilus sp. | reverse complement strand
CCGGTCGCGTGGGTTTCGTCCAAGGCGTCGCCTAGCGAGGCTTTCGCTTCTTCCAGGCTGACTTCTTCGCCGGAACCGAGTATCAGCAGGCGTTGCACGAGGTTTTTCAATTCCCGCACATTGCCATGCCAAGGGTAATGGCGCAGGAAGTTTTGCACGGCGACGGGAAAGCGGCGGAACGCCAGTTTCTCGCGGCTGACGTAATAGTCCACGTAATAGCGCAGCAAATCGGGGATGTCTTCGTTGTGTTCGCGCAGCGGCGGGATTTTCAGCGTGACGACGTTGAGCAGGTAGTAGAGTTCGCGGCGGAAGCGGCCTTCGCGGACTTCCTCGTCCAAGGCTTTGCGGGTGGAGGCGATGATGCGCACGTCCACATGCACCGGCTCGCTGCCGCCGACGCGGGAAAAACTGTGCGACTCCAACACGCTGAGCAGGCGCAATTGGGTTTCCTCCTCCATGTCGGCGACTTCGTCGAGGAACAGCGTGCCGCCGTGCGCCTGCTCCAGCAGGCCGTGCTGGATGCGGCCGCCGCTGTCTTGGCGGCCGAAGAATTCCACCGCCGAGTATTCCGGGGCGATGCCGCCGACGCCGACATCGACAAACGGCCCTTCGCGCCGGGGGCTGTTGGCGTGCAGGTAGCGGGCCAAATTTTCCTTGCCGCAGCCCGGCTCGCCGATCAGCAGCACGCGCGCCTCGTGTTGGCCCAAGCGCCGGGCCTGCTCGCGCAGGCGCTCCATGACGGCGCTTTTGCCGATGGGTTCGACCGGGGCTTCGACGCGGCGCTTCAGGCCGGTGTTTTCGCGTTGCAGACGGGCGTTTTCCAGCGCGCGCTCGACGGTGAGCAAGAGCTTCGCCAGCGACAGCGGCTTTTCGAGGAAGTCGTAGGCGCCGAGCCGGGTCGCCTCCACCGCCGTTTCGACGGTGGCATGCCCGGACATCATGATGACTGGGCCGGCGCTTGGTTCGTCTTGCAGCCAGTCTTTCAGCAGGGTGATGCCGTCTTCGTCGGGCATCCAGATGTCCAGCAGGGTCAAGTCGGGCCGCCGCGCCGCGCGCAGGGCGCGGGCGGCGGCGGCGTTTTCGGCGACCGCCACCTCGTAGTCTTCGTCTTCGAGGATTTCCTGCAACAGTTGGCGGATGTCCGGCTCGTCGTCCACCACCAGGATGTAAGCCTTAGCCATGGGCCACCCCCGCAGCCGCGTCGGCCACCGGCAGGCGGATGATAAACGCCGCCCCGTCGGCGGCGCTCAAGTCCAGGCGGATATTGCCGCCATGCTCCTCGATGATTTTTTTGACGATGGCCAGCCCTAGGCCGGTGCCTTTGGTCTTGGTGGTGACATACGGGTCGAAGATGCGCTCGGCCTGTTCCGGGGCGATGCCGGGGCCGTTGTCGCGGAGCAGGATTTCGACGGCGGCGACGCCGTTGTCGTGGGTGGGGTGGGCGCTGATGGTCATGGTTCCTGCGGTGGCTTGGGGTATGGCTTCTTGGGCGTTCTTGATCATATTGTGCAGCACTTGCCGCAGCCGCACCGGGTCGGCGGACACCGGCGGCAACCCGCGCGCCAGCCGCAGGTGGAACTCCAGGCCGGACTGCGGCGGGTACAGCGCGACGACTTCTTCGATCAGCAGCCGCAAATCCAGCCGTTGCAGGTGGATGATGACCGGCTTGGCGTATTCGGCGAAGGCGTTGACCATGCTTTTCATCGCCTCGACCTGCTGCACTATCGTCCGCGTTGAGCGCTCCAGCACGTCGGCGTCGGCCTCGTTCAGGCTTTTGGCAAGCTTGTGCTGGAGCCGTTCGGCGGACAGTTGGATCGGCGTCAGCGGGTTTTTGATTTCATGGGCCAGACGCTGAGCGACTTCGCCCCAGGCGGCGCGGCGCTGCGCCTGGATCAGCGTGGTGACGTCGTCGAACACCACGACCGCGCCCTGCCAGACGCCGGCCGCGTCGAACAACGGCGTGCCTTTGCAGAACAAGTCTTGCCGCCCCTGCGGGCCGGCGAAGTGGATTTCCTCGCGCCAGGGCTTTTCGCGGATCAGCCGTTCGCCGACGAACTCCATTAGCTCGCGCAAATGCGGGTGGTCCTGCGCCAGATCCGGCAGCGGGGTGTTGCGCAGGCCGACGATGTGGGCGTGCAAAATGGTGTCCGCGGCCGAGTTGGCGGCTTGCAGGCGCAAATGGCCGTCGAAGCCCATCACGCCGGAGGACAGGTTACCCAGCACGGTTTCCAGGTAGGCGCGCTGGCGCTCCACTTCTTGCCGGGAATTCTGCGCCTCGTCCCTGGCCCTGGCAATCTTCGCGGTCATGGCGTTGAACGACTCCACCAAAAAGCCCAGCTCGTCTTTGCTGGTGACGACTAGGCGTTTTTCGTAGTCGCCTTCGGCCACGGCGCGGGTGCCTTCGGCCAGCCGACGCACCGGGGCGACGATGCCGCGGATGCTGACGAACGCCGCCCAAATCGCCGCCAGCAGGCTGAGCAGCAGCACCAGCGACAGGGTCAGCGCGAAGCTGGCTTTCAGCGAGCTGCGCAGGTAGTTCAGTTCCTTGTAATGGGCATAGGCCGATTCGACGGTCAGCCCCAGCTCGGCCAGCCGCTGCGGCACCGGGAAGACGGTTTGGAAATAGTAGATGTCGTCGCGGCCGTTGACCATGACCACGGCGCGGACTTTCATGCCGGAACCGGCGGTGGGTTCCAGCCCGACATAGGATTTGCCGTGGCGCAGTTGCAGCAGCACCGCCTCGCCGGGCAGGTCGGGGACGATCTGGTCGGAGCTTGCGCCGCTGGAGACGATGATGCGGCCTTTTTTGGTGAACACCGTCAGTTCACCCTCGTCGGTGCGGTCGTAAACCTCGCCCAGGG
>JBJSYU010000370.1:0-3705 GCA_046089945.1 Candidatus Methylumidiphilus sp. | reverse complement strand
ACACTAATTGTGAGTGCCGGTTGAGGTGATGCCCGTTGGCTTTTGCCATCAGGCGGGGCAAATTCTAGCAGCGCCAAAAAACGCAGTTTTTGATTTGAGTCAACAATCCGTGGCGGCTTCGGGCTTTCTTTGCCGACGCGCCGACGGCGCGCGCCGCAGGGATGCGGTTATAATGCGCGGCAAAGCATTGTCCCAACAGGAGACGCCATGACTACCGAACAAAAACCCTGGGCCGGGCGCTTCACCGAGGCGACTGACGCCTTTGTGGAAGCCTTCACCGCGTCGGTGGATTTCGACCAGCGCCTTGCCCCCTTCGATATCCAAGGCTCCATCGCCCATGCCACGATGTTGCAGCGCATTGGCCTGTTGACCGAGAAGGAGTGCAAGGCCATCGTGCAGGGGTTGGAGGAGATTCTTGCCGACATCGACAGCGGCGAGTTTTTCTGGGCGGTCGAGCTGGAAGATGTGCATATGAACATCGAGGCGCGGCTGACCGACCGCATCGGCGAGGCCGGCAAGAAGCTGCACACCGGCCGTTCGCGCAACGACCAGGTGGCGACGGATGTGCGGCTGTGGCTGCGCGCCGAAATCGACGCCATCAGCGCCGAGTTGATCCGCCTGCAAACCGCGCTGCTTGATTTGGCCGAGCGCAAGGCCGACGCCATCATGCCGGGCTTCACCCATTTGCAGGTCGCCCAGCCGATCACCTTCGGCCACCATATGCTGGCTTGGTTTGAAATGCTCAACCGCGACCGCGAGCGTCTGGCCGACTGCCGCAAGCGCGTCAACATCATGCCCTTGGGTTCGGCCGCCCTGGCCGGCACCAGTTACCCGCTGGATCGCCACTTAACCGCCGAACTATTGGGCTTTGCCAAACCCTCGGCCAACTCGCTGGATGCGGTCAGCGACCGCGACTTCGCCATCGAATTCACCGCCGCCGCCAGCCTCATCATGATGCACCTGTCGCGCTTTGCCGAGGAGCTGGTGTTGTGGACGTCGGCGCAGTTCGGCTTCATCGACCTGCCGGACAAGTTCTGCACTGGCTCCTCGATCATGCCGCAGAAGAAAAACCCCGACGTGCCGGAACTGGTGCGCGGCAAGACTGGCCGGGTCTACGGCCATTTGTTCGCGCTGCTGACGCTGATGAAAAGCCAGCCTTTGGCCTACAACAAAGACAACCAGGAAGACAAGGAGCCGCTGTTCGACACCGTGGACACCTTGAAGAACTGCCTGCGCGCCTTCGCCGACATGATGCCGCATGTGCGGCCAAACTGCCCGGCGATGGTGGAGGCGGCGAAGAAGGGCTTTGCCACCGCCACTGATTTGGCCGACTATCTGGTGCGCAAGGGCGTGGCTTTCCGCGACGCCCACGAAATTGTCGGCAAGGCGGTGCGGCTGGGCGTGGACACACGGCGCGACTTGTCCGAGTTGGAACTGTCGGAGTTGCGGCAGTTTTCCGCCGCGATAGGCGATGACGTGTTTGCGGTGCTGACATTGGAAGGCTCGGTGGCGTCCCGCGACCTCATCGGCGGCACCGCGCCGAACCGGGTGCGCGCGGCGGTGCGGCAGGAGCGCGCCGACGTGGCCCAGGTTGGCGGCGCGTGATTACCGACGACCGGATCACCACGCTGATCGACTTGATGCGCCACGGCGAGCCGGTCGGCGGCAGCCGCTACCGGGGCCAGATGGATGACCCCTTGTCCGCCAGCGGCTGGGAGCAGATGCGCCGCGCCGTCGGCAAGCGCCCCCCTTGGCAGGTGATCCTCAGTTCGCCGCTAAGCCGCTGCCGGGCGTTCGCCGAAGAACTCAGCGAGCGCAATGCCATTCCACTGGAGATCGACGACAGGCTACAGGAACTCGGCTTCGGCGCGTGGCAGGGCAAGACGCAGGAAGAAATCTCCCGCTACGACCCCGGCATGCTTCAGCGCTTTTACCGCGACCCGCTGAACAACCGCCCGGAGGACGCCGAGGGCTTGGCCGATTTCCAGCGCCGCATCGTCACCGCCTGGAACGACATCCTCAACCGCCACGCCGGCCAGCACATTCTGCTGGTCTGCCACGCCGGCGTCATCCGCATGGCCTTGGCGCATATTTTGGATATCCCGCTGAACAACCTCTTCCACATCAAAGTCGCCCACGCCGGCATCACCCGCATCGAATGTCTGGAGCAGGGCGACGAGTTTCTCGGCCAGTTGGTGTTTCACGGCGGCGCCTTGTAATACCACGCCGCCGGCGTTTGGCGAATGCGTCGGGTATCGGCAACAAAATATATACCGCGCAATTGCCAGCAAGCCGGCGATTTTAGGATAATATGCCCGCTTCCCCGCCCACTATCCCGCGCCGCCGCCAAAAAAACCCATGAAAAAACGCCTGGAAACCCTGCTCCACTCCGCTGTTGCCGCTTTGCAAGCCGCAGGCGCTTTGCCCGCCGACGTGGCGCTGGATGTTTCGGTGGAGCGCACCCGCGACGCCCGCCACGGCGATTACGCCAGCAATGTGGCGATGGCCTTGGCCAAGGCAGCGGGCTGCAACCCCCGGCAATTGGCCGAGCAGATTATCAAGGCGTTGCCGGCCGAGCCGACGGTCGTCAAAACCGACATCGCCGGCCCCGGCTTCATCAATTTCTTCATCGACCCGAAAGCGCAATTCCGCATTATCCGCGACATTCTCGAAGCGGGCCGCGAGTTTGGCTTGAGCGAAATCGGCGCGGGCCGCAAAGTCCAGGTCGAATATGTCTCCGCCAATCCGACCGGCCCCTTGCATGTCGGCCACGGCCGCGGCGCGGCGTATGGCTCGATGGTGGCGAACCTGTTGGCGGCGGTCGGCTTCAAAGTGCATCGGGAATATTACGTCAACGACGCGGGCCGACAGATGGATATCCTCGCCGCCAGCGTGTGGCTGCGCTATTTGGAGGAATCCGGCGAAGTGCTGGTGTTCCCCAGCAACGGCTACCGGGGCGAATATGTCCGCGACATTGCCCAAGCCTTGCTGAAGCAAGCCGGGCCTGAATTTCTGCGCCCCGTGTCCCAAGTCATGGCGGGCTTGCCGCCGGACGAGCCGCAAGGCGGCGACAAGGAAGATCATATCGACGCCATCGTCGCCCGCGCCAAAGATCTGCTCGGCCCGGCGGGCTACCGGCACGTGTTCGACGCCGGCCTCAACAGCATCCTCGACGACATCCAAGACGATCTGGCCGAATTCGGCGTGGAATACGACGAATGGTTTTCCGAGCGCAGCCTCGCCGAAGACGGCGCGGTGCAGCGGGCCTTGGACACCTTGCGCGGACGCGGGCATTTGTACGAAAAAGACGGCGCGACCTGGTTTGCGTCCAGCGCGTTGGGCGACGAGAAAGACCGCGTCGTCGTGCGCGAAAACGGCCAGATGACCTATTTCGCCTCCGACATCGCCTACCACATGGACAAGTTGGCGCGCGGCTTTGAGCAGTTGATTAACATCTGGGGCGCCGACCACCACGGCTACATCCCCCGCGTCAAGGCGGCAATAGCGGCCTTAGGCGGCGACGCCGCCAAGCTCGACGTGTTGTTGGTGCAGTTTGCGGTGTTGTACCGGGGCGAGGAGCGCGTGCAGATGTCCACCCGCTCCGGCGAATTCGTCACGCTGCGCCAGCTGCGCAATGAGGTGGGCAAGGATGCCGCCCGCTTCTTCTACGTCATGCGCAAGTCCGATCAACACATGGATTTCGAT
>JBJSYU010000369.1:0-3189 GCA_046089945.1 Candidatus Methylumidiphilus sp. | reverse complement strand
AAAAACACCTTATCCGCATTAGCTCTCGGCTTGGCCTTGGCGCAAGCTTCGTATGCTGCGCAAGATCCGAAAATTATCGACCACAACCAATTAATGGATCATGGCGACGGCCATTTGATGGACATGGATGGCGGCATGATTATGGGGCAGAATAAAGACAAGCTGCCGGCCGGCTGCGACAAGGTTGCCGAAGACGTGAAAATCGAAGTGCATGCGGGACGCAAATACTCCAAGCAATTCCCAGGCACTATCTTCGGTTTCGATAAGCACGAATGGCGCGTGAAGCCTTGCACCCGACTGACAGTGACCTTTGTCAACGAGGACAATGTGCGCCATCAGTGGATGATGCATGGCTTGCCGAAGTTTATGTATGACAAGGGCATGTTCCATCTGGAAATCACCGGCCCGGCGAAAGTCACAGGCACATTGATTCTTCCCGCTGAGGACAAGACTTATCTGGTGCATTGCGATATAGCGCAGCATATGGAAAAAGGCATGAAAGGACAACTGATTGTAGGCAAAGGCAGCGGAACGTTCCCAACCATCCCTGGTATCACCGACCCGGCTATTCCAGACAATTATGGGCAGGCAGGAAGCCAGCAGCAGCCAAGTGCAGCGGCAAATACAAATACGCCAGCGACACAATCCGCCTCTAGCGGGCAAGTCGCCGCCGAGGCGCCTTCTGGCCTTGCGTCGATTTCTTTGATTGTGGGCTTGACTTTAGGCTTCATCGGTGCGCCCTTTTTGTTCCGTTGGATTGAAGAACGCTGCAAAGGTATGACGGCGGCGGACGGGCTAAAATGCGCTGTGCGCTTCATGGGGGATGCATTCAATTCTGTGATGAAACTCTTGGCTTGGGTGTACAAGTGGATTGTCGCGGGAAAAGGCAAGCTGTTGTTGCCTAAAGACAAGTAGCGGCCTGGTGAGCGCGGGTGGTAAGCTGCTCGCCTGCAGGTTGCAGGTCGCGTGTTGAATATTTCGCATCCCCGCCACCAGCGCCGCCGTGAGGATTTCCGTTTTTGCATAGGATTATGGGCCAAGGCTTTCAAGGCGACCTAGAAAAATCGATGAGTTGTAAGCGAAATTTCACGCATAGCAGAAAATTTTCACTTTATAATCAATCGGTTGATTTTTGCACCTTGAAAGAGCTGGGTCTGATTGTATATGTACGCAGTTTTTACATAACAATTATTATGAGATTTTAAAATCATGCAAAATGCTTGAAAAACGGCGGCGTCTCGTCTGCTGTCTGTTGCTGGTTCATGGCTCTGGAGGGGGATGCGATCAAAAGCGCTCCTTAAGCCATGTAACAACCGCTTTTATCAATAAAAATCAATACGCCGACTTTTTGGAGGGCAATTCAGTTTTTATCGCCCGTCACGGTGATGTTCATCCCCGCACGGAATTGTTTGTCCTCTTTAATGCCATTCCATTTGCGCAAATCGGCCACTGTGACATTAAAGCGGCGGGAAATGCTAAACAAAGTCTCGCCATCGTGCGCCGTATACCTAGATGCTTGCACCGCAGTCGACTTGACCGAGGAGGAGCTAGCCGTAGCCTTAGCGGCAGCAGATTTTTTGGAGGTTTCCCTTGTTGATGGAGCCGCAATCTCCTTTTCTTCCTTCTCCCTGCCAGAAACCAATAGCGTTTGGCCGTAATTTATGTCATCGGCGCTGGCAAGGCGGTTCATCTTTTTCAATTCGTCCACATCCATGTCATGCCTGCGGGCGATTGAATAAAGCGTGTCGCCTTCTTGCACCCGATAGGCCGACTTCTTGGCCAAACTTTGCTGCTCTGGCTGGCGGTGTGTGGGCAACGCCGAAATGTCATTGCCAGTTACGCCCGCTTTCACAGATGTTGCCTTACTTGTGGAAAAGTCTTCTCTGTGGGCATCAGTAAGCGGCTTCAAGCGCCCCGCAGCAGAGACTTCCCGGACTTTCTGTGCAGCAGGCTGGATAGCGCCATTTTTTAGATGCGGCGGAGGCGCTGTCTCTTTTGCCAAAGCCGCAGCAATTTGCCCATAATCTTTTGCCTTTATGGCAGGGGACAAAGGCTCAACATAGGCTGGTTGCAAAGCTTGATCGGTGACCATTTTCTGCTTCACGCTGCTCTGCGAATCAAACTGCTGACGTCTTGGCTTTTTCGCGTGTGCCGACGAATCTTCCGCAGCGAAGCTGTCGGCAGGCTGATATGCCTGCCTTGAAAGTTCACCCACGTAAACTAGCGGCTTGGATTCTTCCGCGTTCGCCTGCGCCACCGGTGCGGGATTGTCTACAACGGTTGCCGACTGTTCAGCCGGAAGTGTAGATTCCGCCGCTAAAGGCTCAACACTAAGGCCATCAGTGGAACTGGCCGTGGGCTTCGGATCTTCCGCAGGAACATCCTGCGCGGCGGGTTTAACCGCGCCATAGTCGGCCACTGCTGGTGCGGATTGCCCGATTTCCGAAAAGGTCGGTTCTGCCACATCTGCCGGGGCGAATGGCTTGGAATCCTCAAATGCCCGCGATTCCTGTGCAGGCTCGGCTACATTGCTGGAATCCGCCTTAAGCGGATCTGGCGTTGATTCAATGCGGGAAACGTCGGAGGGTTTGAACTTTTTTTTTGAGGTTTGCGCTTGGGTTTCAACAACTGGCGGCGCATCTGTAGCCAAGACCGCCCGATCCGCCGCTGAACTGGCCAACACTTCCTCGCCCTTCCCCGCCGCCATTTGTCTGGCAAGCTCTTCTTTGAAATCGACAATTTTCTTGTGTGCAGGGATAAACAGCCGATAGCTGCCGTCAAGATCCACCTGTTGACGCTTGAATCCTGGGTTCAACTCGAATAGCCTATCCAAGGAAATGTCGGCGGCGTTGGCGGCCAATGCCAAGTCGATTGGGTCGTTCATCTTGACTGTCTTGTACAGCGCCTTGTTTGGAATCGTGCGCAGGCTGAACCCGTAACGCTCAGATTCCGAGAACAGCTTGGCGACAGCCAACAGGCGCGGCACATAGGTGCGGGTCTCGTGCGGCAAGTCGAGCGACCAAAAATCCGTGGGCAGGCCGCGGGCGGCGTTCCGCTGCATGGCTCTGGACACCGCGCCTTCGCCGCAGTTGTAGCCGGCGATGGCCAGCAGCCAGTCGCCATTGAACTGATTATGCATCTTTTTCAGGTACTTGATGGCCGCACGGGTGGAAGCGTAGATGTCGCGCC